>NZ_PKHE01000039.1:0-1326 GCF_002847645.1 Falseniella ignava | reverse complement strand
AAGTCAAGTCCACAATCCTGTGTAAAATACTATACAATGTTTTACCGGTCACTCATTGATCAAACTTAATATATTTTCTTGTAGAACTGAGCCATTCATCATGAAGGTCCATAAGGACAGCTCCAATTAATCGATTGGCGGACGCTCGGTTGGGAAAGATACGAATAATCTTTTCTCTTCTGCGGACTTCCTGGTTCAGTCGTTCAAGAAGGTTGGTGCTTTTTAGCCGATTGTGGCCATTTCCGATGACCGTGTATTGAAAGGCATCTTCGAAGCCATTATCCAATGTTTCGCATGCTTTTGTATATTTGGACTGGTCAATATATTCACCGACTAAGGCATTCTTAGCTGTTCGAGCGAGTTCAATATCCGTAAACTTAAAGATCGCTTTTACTGCTTCTCTAAACGGTTTTGAATTCTTTTTTGGAATGGAACTGAAGATATTTCTTAAAAAATGGACCTGACATCTCTGCCAACTTGCGTTGGTAAAGGACTTACGAATCGCAGACACTAGGCCTTTATGGGCATCAGAAATGATGAGTTCTGTCCCCTGTAGACCGCGTTCTTTTAAGTAGTCAAAGAAGATGGACCATGTGTCATCACTTTCTTCATTTTGGATCATGAAGCCAATGATTTCACGATCACCCCCTTCTGTTATCCCGATCGCAATATGGCAGCTTTTAGAAAGCACTCGATGGTCCTCACGGACTTTTATGTAGAGAACATCAGTCATCAGATAAGGATAATTCGTACCTGAGAGCGAACGGTTCTGCCATTCGTTGACCATCGGGTCTAACTGTTCAGTCAGGCTAGAAACAAAAGATTTCGATACCGATTTTCCACAGAGCTTTTCAACAATCTTTGAAACTTTACGTGTCGAAACGCCTGAAACATACATCTCAAGCATTGAAGCGAGCAGTGCCTTTTCATTTCGCTGATAACGCTCAAACACCGTCGGTGAAAATTCACCATCACGTGTTCTAGGCACTTTTAATTCGAGTGTGCCCACACGAGTTGTAAAGTCTCGCTCATAATAGCCATTTCTTTGACTCTGACGACTTTCTGAACGTTCATAGTCATCGGCTTGAATATATTCTGTTCGTTGATTTTCCATCAATTGGTTGAAAACAGTGGTCAAAATATTTTTAGACACATCATCTTTAACGGAATGTTCAATAATACTTTGAACCTCTTCGTTGTTCAGTGTAAAATGTACTTGGGTCATGTAACGTCCTCCTGGGTATGTTTTTAGTGGTTAAAAACATTGTACCGTAAAAGGGCTGTTACATGGCCTTTTAACTTTTACACAATTATATGGACTTTATC
>NZ_PKHE01000038.1:0-1371 GCF_002847645.1 Falseniella ignava | reverse complement strand
TGGTGGATTCTATAATCAACTTAGCCACCAAAAATAAAAACATCACGTGAATTTCATGCTATATTGAAGTTACCACAACTCTCAATAGATAAGGATGAATTCACGTGACGCATATTCATGATAACACAGCTACTAAAAAAGGGACACATCTTTCTTATCAAGAACGTTGCCAGATTGCTATTCTTAAACAAGAAAACTATTCAAATCGAGCTATCGCAGCTAGTCTTAATCGGGCGCCCCAAACCATTCATAATGAAATCAAGCGAGGGACTGTTAAACAAAAGAAAAAACAAGTCCAGAACGGTAAAGAGTATGTTTATTACTACACTGTTTATGATGCTGATAAGGGTCAGGCGACTTATGATAACCAGCGTTTAAATTGTGGAAGACGTCCTAAATGGGCAGATTCTGCTGCGTTCATGGCATGGGCAGATGAAAAAATGCTCGAAGATCATTGGTCCCCTGATGTGGTCGTTGGTTTTGCTAAGCGACAAGAGCTATTTGACCCAAAACTGATTCCTAGCACGACTACTCTCTATAATTGGATAGATAGTGGTATTATGCGCACTAAAAATATGGACTTACTGGAGAAACTCTCTCGTAAACCTCGTCAAAAGAAACGGTCAGCTAAGGAAAATAAGCGGATTTTAGGAAATTCAATTGACGAGCGACCTGAAGAAGTTGAATCTCGTGATCATTTCGGTCACTGGGAAATTGATACGGTTATCGGGCAAAGAACTAAAGGGGACGAAGTCTTATTAACCTTAGTCGAGAGAATGACTCGTTTTGAAGTCCTCCTTAAGTTGCCAGGTAAGACTTCCGAAGCTGTTTGTTTAGCAGTGTCCCAGCTCAGAGAGCGCTGTGGCGATGACTACACTCGTCTATTCAAAACAGTAACAGCAGATAATGGATCCGAGTTTGCTTCCTTACAAGAAGCTCTCCAAGAGACAGTTTTCGCCTACTTTACGCACCCATTTGCTTCTTACGAAAGAGGGACGAGCGAGAATCAGCATAAATTCATCCGGCGATTTCTGCCGAAAGGTCAAAAAATATCGGAAATTAGTGATCAGCAGATTTTGCGCATTCAACAATGGATGAATCGCTACCCACGAAAGATCTTAGACTATCAAACCCCTTACGATTGCTTTTTAAAAGCTTTTCGTCAGGAAAAGGCTGCAGCTTAAAATCTGTTCGCCTTGACAACGAGCCTCCGCCGGGCTGGCTTAAAGGCTGGTGAAAGCTGGGTTAGCCAGCTTTGGCCAAGAGCCTACCAGCCCGACGCTCATTGTAAAGCCGAACAACCTAGTGCAAATAATTCACATGTAGGTCTTCAGTTTTAACAAAGTGGCTAACTTAAACTTGAAATTTACG
>NZ_PKHE01000037.1:0-1445 GCF_002847645.1 Falseniella ignava | reverse complement strand
CATAGTGTAAAATTTCTTGTGTAACCTCCAAAGTCCATAGAAAAAGGGACCTTTATCTTGTAAGATTGTAGTTACGACAAAACAATCACTTACAGGAGGTCCCTTATGGAAAACTTTAACACAAAATTAATGACAGCACTAGCTAAAGGTGAGTCTATTCATGAAATTTTTAGACAAGCCTTGGAGGATGCAGTCAATCTTTTGCTAGAATCCGAAAGAACCGTCTTCTTAGATTATGAAAAATGGGATATTAGAGGATACAATTCTGGAAATTCAAGGAATGGTTATTACTCTCGGCGTTTAAAGACGGAATATGGCACCCTCGAACTCAAGATACCCCGAGATCGCTTGGGTGAATTAGAAATTCAAACGGTTAAAGCCCTGAAAGAGTCTCATTCGCATCTCGAACAAATGATTATTTTGATGTATCAAAAAGGGATTACGACTCGTGAAATATCGGATCTCATCGAAAAAATGTATGGGCATTATTATTCAGCAGCTACCATCTCGAATCTATCAGACAGTTTTAAAGACGAATTGTATGCTTATCGTCAGGAAGTGATTCAGGCTGATTATGTGTGTCTTTATTGCGATGCAACCTTTATCCCAGTGAGACGAGGGACGGTTTCTAAAGAAGCTGTGCATACCATCGTGGGCATTGATTCGAAAGGCTATAAGAAAATACTCGATTTTCAAGTCTATCCTACAGAATCAGCGATTCATTATCGTGAAATGCTTCAAGATTTGAAGCGTCGTGGTCTCCAACAGGTCCTACTCTTTGTTTCAGATGAATTAACCGGTTTAGCAGAAGCCGTTACCCATGAATTCCCTCAAGCCTTACACCAAAGTTGTTGGACCCATCTTTTGAGACAAATGGGTTCAAAAGTGAGAGTAAGTGATCGTTCAGAAGTTCTAGCGGCTTTAAAACAGATCCCCAAAGCTTCCAATATCAAGGAAGCGACACAGCTACTGGGTGAATTCTGTCAACAATGGGAATCTAAATATCCAAAACTGGTAAAACAGATGAGAAACAAACAGAATCTCTTCTCTTTTATGCATTTTCCAAAAGTGATTTGGCCTTCATTGTATACCAACAATCTTTCCGAAAGTATCAATAAACAGCTGAAGCGACGTACAAAAACGAGAGAACAATTTCCACATGATTATTCATTAGAGAAAACCGTTTACTGTTATGTTTCAGAATATAACACACGATTTAGCCAACGAATACATAAGGGATTTGGACAAGTAACGTTTGAATTAGAGGCGCTCTTAGCACAGAAACAATCCGTTAAACGGAGTCAAATGACACTAAAGAAGAATGAAACACACGTTTCATAAGTAATCAATTAAACACTAAATACTGTACTAAAATTATCCAATGAACTAAGACATATAAAATACAATTTTACAATCGAGTTTACACAATTTTTTTGACACTACCA
>NZ_PKHE01000035.1:0-1672 GCF_002847645.1 Falseniella ignava | reverse complement strand
GCATTTTAAATTCGTAACTATATTTTTTAGACATAAAATGACCCCCATAAAGTTAGTTTTTAACTCTAACTTTCGGGGGTCACCTCAAGGTTATTTAATCTAGGGGTTTTTGTCTGATACATTGAAAAATTAAATAGTAATTTTAATTTTTTCGCCTTTTGGTCCAGTAACTATAATTGTCATGGTTTAGCCCTCCTTTTATAAGTTATAAAAATAATCTAAAGCATATAAATGGAGATAGGTTATTATGTCGTAAAAGACAAAAAAGTGTTTATTTAGAAAGATTTCTATAATTTTTTTTTTGAAAACATATACTTTATTTATTAATTAAATAAAGGAAGACTGAAAAATGAATATTGATTTCACCATTATAATAAGAGAAGTGGTTATTTTGATATAATTTAAAGAGTTTATCTATTTGCTTTCAAACAAGTAAATTCAAAAAACTTCTCTAAATTTTCTCCAAATGATTTTATATTTACAATACTATAAACATCAATTATTTTCTTAATATTACTTTCTATCTCTTGGCTTGGTGCATGACGATACTTTAAAATTAGAACGTAATATTCATATAATAATCGTTCGAATAAATTTTCAGTTGTTGTTTTTTCTTTTGCTAAGTATTCCATATAATACTGAGCTAGACTATCATAGTTATTTGAAATGCAAGAACTAATGTGCTTTAGCATAATATCAAAGATTATTTTTTTTTGTGTATTCGTGTAATTAGTTTTCGAAATAATAGAGTTAATATAAATATTATTAGTTTCTAAACTAAAAACATTTATCATATTTGCATAGAGAGATAATTTATATGTGTTCCAAATTTCTAAGTCTAAAATTTTATCATGAATATATTGAATATCTTGTTCGGAAAGGTAATGATTTGTTTTAGTTAAACGATTTAAATGTATATTGATTAATATACGAAGGTCATTTTTTTGTCGAGTACTCAATACTTTATTATGAGTTATCTCCTCACGGATTTGAAATAAGTCTTCTTGGTCCTCAATAAGAGTAGAATGATTGATTTTACCAATAAATTTATTATAGATACGTTCTTTAGGCTCTTTTTCTAAATCAAGGATAAATTTTTCTTTATCAGCTCCAATGTGGTCTAATATAGCAAATAAATCCTCAGCAGTAATTCGATGATGTCCTTTTTCAATTTTGGCATAGTAAGAAGGTGTCATGATATTACCAGCCATAACTTGTTGAGTGAGTTGCATATCTTTACGATATTGTTTTAATAATTCGCCAATTTCCATTTTGATCCCCTTGTTTTTTAATTAATTATATAATTAATATTTACAAATAACAATGAATTCAAATATACATGCTTTTCGGTTTATTAAGAATTTATTAAGATTGCGTTTTAAAGCAAGATTTTTGAGATTTTTGGGTATCTATTATTAGCAAAGGGCCAAAATAATTACCTCTGCCATCTCCCTTGCTGTGGCGCAGACAGCAACTTTTAAATTTCAGACATATATTCTTTCAAAAAATGGTCCTTGCAAAACGGACAATCAGGGAATGGGCTGATTGTCCGTTTTAATAAGTGCGCCCAGCATGGGCGTTAACTTGGCGGTTCAAGTCCGCTACAGGCTTTGCAGTAGGAACTGTTAGCTAAGGGCAAGGGTGTCCGTCGTGAGGCGGAATCTGAAGGAAG
>NZ_PKHE01000034.1:0-2204 GCF_002847645.1 Falseniella ignava | reverse complement strand
ATTTTGTGGTGATTTAAGTATAACGAATCTTCATGTCTTTTTGTATTTCAGAAATTACTGAGTGTTGCAATTCATTTTACAACACACCTTTTTATTCAAAAAGAAACTTAGAAAAGAGAAAAACTTTACTAAGTTTCTTAGATTGCTTGAAAATTAATAGATTATTCTTCAGATGTTCCTTCTTCTGAAGATTCTTCAACGGATGTTTCTTCTAATTCTTCTTCTGGAGATTCTTCCACTTCCTCGACTTCTACATTATTATCGATAACCGTTTGAACCTTAGATAAATTGATTGCATAATTTACTAAGCCTTTGAGGTGTTCGTAGATTGCTTGATGACGTTGCGTTGTTTCTTCGTCTTCACCTTCTGGTGCGACATAAGTTAATTCATCTAATGTTTTTACCCTCATAAAATCTTCGATGAATTTTTCAACGATTTCCGAATCATCCTGATCTGAAGTCGATGCGATATTCAAGGCTTGCACTTCATTATTTTCAACCTTCAATGTCACTTCATAGAAAGGATCTTTAATGACATATTGTGAATCTGACAGTGAAACTTCATCAAGATTCATCGTTTCGCTTAAGCCGTGTTGTGCCATTGTACGTAAAATCTCACTATTTGAAATAATTTGGTAAGCGAAAAATGGTGTGCCTTCTTCGCTTGGTAGTAACAATTCCCCTTGATCGACGAATTGTTTAGTCAATGTTTCAACGACTTGGGCTTCTGCTTCATCAAGCGTTACTTCTTCTTCACCATGAAGTACTTTAAAAACAGCTTCTCTAATCTTACCTTCTTCAACGGTAATCATCTGTTCAATGACTTCACTTTCAGAACTTGGTGAGCCCATTACAGTATATATTCCATCTTGAAGTGGTTGTGCAACTATTTCCTCGGTCGTTTCTTCAGATTCTTCAGTCTCCTCAGTTTCCTCAGTTTCTTCGACTGCTTCTTCCTCTGACGATACTAATTTATTAAATGAGCCAACCACTGGTAAATCTTTCAGCGATTCATCTTCACCTAGTAATAACGAATTATATAAATTATTAACACCAACTTTATAGTCTCCATAATAACCATCTTTTAATTCTTGATCAGTAACGTCATAGATGACATCATTGACACCAATATAAGCTTTGCGTCCATCTTGGCCGTCGAATTCAGCTAACTCCTCTTGGTTAATTGCTGGCAGATCCTCGTTCTCATCTTGACTATCTTCTTCAGCAGCTTCCTCAGCTAGCTCCTCAGTTTCTTCCACTACTTCTAAAACGCCGACAATTGGAAGATCTTTCAATGCTTCATCTTCACCTAATAATAGAACATTATAAAGTGTATTTACCGCAACTTTATAATCACCGTAATAGCCGTCTTTTAATTCTTGGTCTGTAACATCATAGATTACATCATTAACAGCGATGTACGCTTTATGGTCTCCTTGACCATCAAATTCAGCAAGTTCATGTTGATTTAGTACAAGAATTTCTTCTGAAGATGTTTCATCCGAATCTTCGCTAGACTCTTTAGATTCTTCTGATGTTTCTTCAGATTCTTTTGATTCTTTTGATTCTTCAGATTCTTCTTTAGTTTCTTCTTTAGCTTCTTCACTTGTTGCTTCTGACTCGGTCGATTCTTCTTGCTCTTCCATTGTTTCTTCAATCACTGTAGTGACTTCTTCCACCGTTTGATCACTATCTGGCTGGCTACTACATGCGACTAAAACAAAAGCACTTGACAATAACAATGTTCCTCTTAATAAATGTTTCTTCACAAAAGTCAGCTCCTTTTATTTTGATAACACTTACATTATAACATTACTCATTTAAAAAAAGAATTAATTCAAATCACTAATCTATGCATTTTTAAAAATAATTTTTATTCTTTCAACCATGTTTGATAAATATGATGCTTTAACTCCTCTTTTATTTTGATGACAGGTAAGTTTAAATAAACCTTCCGAACAGGTCTTGTTTGAGCATAAGATGTCGGATCGAAATCATTGGCAATTAAAATTTAATTTTCCCTAATAGTATCATTATTCATAGAGTGCATCTCTTGTTACACTATTGATTCTATGTATATTTCACTTTACTTCAAAGCTTCTCGTTATAATCGCTGTCAAGCACAAATGAATATGTCCCGATTTTTGGGTTTTTAGCGTGTAACGAAAGAGGGTTAAAAACTACCGCGCTTCGCTCGCTTGGTT
>NZ_PKHE01000033.1:0-2950 GCF_002847645.1 Falseniella ignava | reverse complement strand
AATGTGCCTCACGGATTGACATTATTTTTTCTTTTACTTCTTGATCTGGATCTGGTTTTTTCCATTGAGACTGCCAATACATATAGGTTGATTTTGGGAAATCAACCGCCGCAAGAATCTCAGTTAAGGTAAATCTTTCTTGTTGACGGAGCTTGTGGATGATTCTTGCTTTGTCTTCGTTGCTTTCTGTAGCCGCAAGCTCCTTAGCATTTCCAAGTACTCATTTTTAATGGTCTGCATTTTAAGCTCATATTCAAGCTCTTTAATGCGCTTGTTTGCCCGTTCTAAATCCGTTATTTTCAGTGGCTGAGAATCCATTTGATTTTTGTTTTTAGATTGGTTATTTCTAGACATCGGTGGCCTCCCTCGTTTTCGAGAAAGTCCTTCAACCCCTTGATTATGGTACTCTTGACGCCATCTAGCAATGAGACTTGGATTATTTAATCCCAACTCATTCGCTACGTCTTGATAGGACTTCTCACTTGCTTCATACAACGTAATTGCCTTCAACTTAAATTCTACACTGTATGAATTACTTTTGCGAGAACGTTTTAAACCTTCTATACCTAAAGTTTGATAAGCGTTGATCCATGTTCTAATTTGAATAGTCGATTTGAACTGATATTTTTTAGCCAATGATCTTAAGCTGATGGTTCCAGAAAGATACTCTGCGACCACTTTCATCTTGAATTCTAAACGATATTTAGCCATACAAATACCCCCTAAAGTTGGATTTTTCTTGGTCCAACTTTAGGGGGTCAGTTCAGAATGAGCATGAGTGTTTGCCTGATAATACTTTGATAGGTATGGAAGCCACAGGGCATTATTGGCTGTCTATACATACATTTTTAAAAAAATTAGGTTTTGATATCATTGTATTTAATCCAATCCAATCGGATTCATTTAGAAACTTCTACATCAGAAAAACTAAAACTGACAAAGTAGATGCTGTTCTAATCGCTCAAGTCATCAGGATGGATGTGCCTAACACAAGTTATATTGCCTCGGAAGACACGATTAAATTAAAACAACTAACTCGATTTAGAGTATCCATGGTTGACCAAACTTCAGACATAAAGAGACAAATAATTTCTTGTCTTGATCAAGTATTCCCAGAATACGAAAGATTATTCTCAGATATGTTTGGTAAGACTTCTAGAAAACTATTGTTAGAATCACCGTTACCTGAAGACCTGTTGAACATTGAATCAACTCATCTTACTAAACTTCTAAAGGAAGCTAGTAAGGGGCGTTTCACCGAAGAGAAATCAATGCTTAAGGTTGATGAAATCAAAAATTTGGCATCTGATTCCTTTGGGATCCAAATAGCTTCTGATGTCTTTAAAATGCAGATTCAACTGTTAATCCAACAAATTGAGTTACTCGAATCTCAAATAAAAGATGTTGAAAGTAAAATCAATGAACTCTTAGAAAAAGATGATCATCACTTAACTACCATTTCAGGTATTGGCTCTATTACCGCTGCCACAATAATTGGTGAGATAGGCGACATTAAACGTTTCGAAAGACCAAATCAGTTGTTAGCTTTTGCGGGATTAGACGCATCTATACATCAGTCAGGTGATTTTACAGGTACTAATAATCGTATATCTAAACGTGGAAGTCCATATTTAAGACGAGCCATTTGGCAAGCTGCATTTGTCGCCTCAAACAAAGATCCTGCTTTATCTGAGTATTATCAATCTCTAAGAGCTAGAGGTAAGCATCATGGAACTGCGATAGGCGCAGTTTGTCGAAAACTTGTTAATATAATCTTTGCAGTTTGGACTAATGATAAACCTTACGAAGTAAGGCATCACTCAAATAAAGAACAAGAATAAGTCTAATTTAAAAATTTAAAAAGTTAGGCTTATTTGTCATGCATAAATTTATTAGTATCACCACTTTCAAAAGTCAAAGCTCAACATAAAATATACTCTAAATTATGTTGACATTTTTATAGCTGGCTTAATATTAAATACACTAAAAAGGGGAAATTTTTGACTTTTAAAATAAAAAAATAACTGACGTCATCCGAAGGTGGATTCAGTCAGTTACTTTCATTGTATATTTTCGGGTTGATTAGAAATTCGTGCCAAAATAAGCCAGCGCATCTTCAGAACGAATTAATTGCCCATATTCTTTTAATACTTCAGGACGAATGCGTGCTACTTCACTATATTCGACCAAGGTAAAGTATAAGTGATTCAATGTCTCAGAATCGCTATATCCAGCATCTTTTAAATACAGAACATAATAAGGATCCGCAGCATATAAATCCGCCTTAATTAGTGGATCAGGCAAAATCCGAGCTAAATCGATAAAATCATCGAGTTCTTTAAATAAGAATAAACTCTGATCTAATTGATGCTCATTTGTCAACTCTGCCTCTATTTCTTCTTTAGCCGCTTCAATAAGCTTCTCTTGTGCGTCATCTTTAGAGGTATGTCGCTTTTGATGCATCAGCGCTCGTTGTTTGAACTCTTCGGGTAAGAAATCTCCCATATCATCAAAGTTGGAGCGACTAATATAGAGTTCAAGTCCATCTTGATTCGGCATCACTTGGAAGGTCACGGCGTCTGAACCTTGGAATTCTTGATCAATATCGACCTCTTCTAAAATTGAGTAGAAAAATTGTTCAATCGATGCTTGGTCACCAATTAAATCTAGAAAATCAATGCCACGTTCTTGCAAATCTGCAGCATCAATCATCACTTTAATTAAATTTTCATTAATATGTTCCATTTCCATATTTCGCCACCTCCTCTTTATCAACTACATTATACCGATTTCGTTTGAATTATCAAATAAATTCAATTGCTTTAATATTTAAAAATAATAAAACCCTATCCATTGCTCAGATTGATGTGAACCCCAAAAGTTGGAGTTTTATTTAAGCGGCTAATTGAGCGGTATGTTTTCGGTATTCAACTGGACACATACCGTTCAA
>NZ_PKHE01000032.1:0-4729 GCF_002847645.1 Falseniella ignava | reverse complement strand
AGTTCTACAAGAAAATATATTAAGTTTGATCAATGAGTGACCGGTAAAACATTGTATAGTATTTTACACAGGATTGTGGACTTGACTTTATTTTATGAGAAGTTTGCTTTTACTACAGCTATACTTAAATTACTCAAAAGTTTTCACTCCAATCTGAATAAATTCTAAAACCATTTTACCAAAAAACTATGTTATTAACTAGATTCATAAAATCCTAAAAAGACATATCTTGCCTCCTTTAAATTAATTATTTATACTCCCGCTTTGTTATTTTTCTATCCTAATTATTTCCATACTGGAAAGACCAATTTCAATACATTTATCATTGATAACAACTTCCTTGACCAACTGATTCGTCAAAGCCTCATCATACTCTTCCAGCCGAGTGCGTTCGAGTACAGGTATAGATTAATTTAGGTGCTGTGAGAGTTTGGTTTGGTTAACACTTATTCAGAATCTCGGCGCACTATATTATCTTCTATTAATCTTAATAATCTTTTCATACCATAAGATTGTTCAGGGGATGATAATTTAAAAACATATCTTGTTGAACGACCTTTACCTATAACATCAATCATATTTTTTTCTAGCAAATCGTTAATGGTAGTTCTAAACATATGATTTTCCATTGACAATTTTTCATTAGCCTCACTTCTACTAATTGATTGGTGTTCGACTAAATAATACAGTATTCTCTGCTGCTCTTCAGGGTATGTTTCAAAGGTTTTTTCCAAATCGACTTTCCAAATTCTTACTACTGTTCGATTTTGTTCTCTAATTACTTCTGGTAATTTTAATCTATATTTCGATGCAACATCAAAAATACGCGGACCTCCACTACCTGCTTTTTCTGAAATTCTAATCCTGCGCATGATAGATGACATGGTATGGTTTCTAATATTCGAGTTTCCTCCATGAATGAATTCATCAACAGTTATTCTCATCTTTCCGGGATTTATAAATTCATAATAATCCGGATAAGCATTAATTCTAATTGGAGTATCGGAATCGTAATAAGCATGCATTAATGAATTGACTAGAGCCTCCCTCACCGATGTCAGCAAATCCGATTTGAACGGCAATCGCATTTTCGTGCTTTCATCCAGCACAAACTCATCCTTTATTGATAATTTCAATTTGTCTATAGCCAATCTCAGAAAGCTAAAAACATTTAATTCAGGGAAGGCTGCATCTCCTGTAGAGATTCGATCAACCCAGTCTGTCACTAAAGAAGACTCTTTTTCAAAATAATCAAGTTGAAAACCAGGGAATCTATCAGTTATCGCATGAAATTTACCGAAAAACAACAGGCCCCCTGTAGTGATATAATATTTTCCATCGCCTTGTCTATCTTTCCGTAAAGCTCCAATTTCAATTAACATTGCTTCATGACTCATTTCAAGATATTTTTCATTTTTAGTTTGATCAAAAAGCAATTTTTTATAAACTTCTAAATCATCCTCATTTAAATCTCCTATATCATAATTTTTAAGTAACTCATTATCTGTTACTTCATGAGAGCCTACTACCAGTGCTTTGTATTTTTCTGTTGAGAGCTTTCTGTCGCCTTCACCCAATCGCTCATATGCTAACCGGGGGTTATTCTTTAGATAAATTGGTTTTAAATTATATGGTGCTTCTGGGATATGAACGAAAATGACATTTGTGCCATCCTCTAGATTTATAATTCGAACATCTTCATCTTCAATAATATTTGCGCTAACTTTTTGAGTGTTATTAAGCAAGTTAAACAAATCATCTCTTAGTTTATAAGGATCATCTACTCCAGTCACTTCATTATTTTTCTCATCCACTCCAAATACCACTAGACCACCATCAGTATTGGCGAAAGCAGAATAAGTATCCCAGAATGAGTCTGGAACATTATTTTTTGCTTTTTTTAGTTCAACGTTCTTTCCCTCAGTTAACTCTAATAATTTTTTTTATCCATCTATATACCTCTATTTTTTCTATTTTAGCACGATTCACGCACGATTAATTTCTAAAAAGAGCCCTTTGTAAAGGGATTCTTTATTTATTTCTTGATTTTTTTGCACGATTCACGCACGATTCACGCACGATTTATTCATAATTATTCGCTTTATTTTCCTAATCTATCGAAAAAAAACTACCTTACGTGCGAAATAATTCTTCTAATAATTTTGCGAGTTTTAGGTTTCGAACCTATTATAGCAAAAAGAGAGACATTGAGCTATGCAGTGATGATGCATAGCCCAATGTCTCTCTTATTTGTCAATATTAATTATGTCCCTAGTCTTCAACTCGACTTCAATACATTCATCCTTAATGACCACTCCCTCGACCAATCGATTCGTCAAACCCTCACCATACTCCTCCAGACGAGTGTGCTGAGTTTTCAAAAAAGCCTTGATGTCCGATAAACGTCGCCGCTTTTCTTCATTAATCGCGTTTTGAATCATCAGCTCTTGCTTCTTTTCTCTAAGTTCATAGATTTGTTCCGCAATACGTTCATAATCTTCTTTCTGGTTAGCAGCTTGATTGAGTTGCTTTTGTAAGTAATGAAGCAGATCATCCACTTGTTCCACTGTCTGGTCATAGGTCTGATTCATAACCTGACTAATATTATGCTCTAATTGCTTTAAAAAAACCCTCTTTTCCCTCAATCATCTGGTTCAAGGCATCAACAACGGCTAGCTGCAAGACTTCTTCCTTGACTGTTCTGGCTGGACATTGGGTATGATTTTTAACTCGAGTTTCTCAAGGCCAGACAGTTGACTTACTTCCACGACTGCTCCACTTAATGCGTCGGAATATATCGCCACAGTAACTGCAGAACACTTTCCCTGTTAAAGCTTGCTTCCCTTGATGAAGCCGCTTCTTCTTTCATTTACCAGAGTAAAGGTTACTTCGCCTGGCTCTTTCTTGCTGGGCTAGATTAAAGATATCCTTAGAAACAATTGCTTCATGATTATTCTCAATGTAATACTGAGGAACTGTAACATCGTTATCAGTTCGCTGCTTCGTGAGACAATCCACTGTGAAAGTTTTCTGCAACAAGGCGTCTCCCATATATTTTTCATTGTTGATGATTCGGTTGATATCGTCTCCGGTCCAATTTAGCTTGCCTGACCCCGTTGGAATTTGATTTCTCATCTACCCTTTCGCAATCACTCCTGATATTCCCCCTATTAATTATTCAATAGGGTTGTTTTCTATCAAAAGTGGCTCAGTTTTCAATTAATATAGTGGCTCACTTTTAAGTTAACATATACAATCTTTAACATTAACTTTCGTATTTCGTAACGAAAAGTCAATAACTTCCTTACTTGCATTAATAAGTCCTTCAGGAACCATTGTTTAAATATTACCTCACTCTTTATACTTTTTACATACACATATCCAAAATCAAAAATTTAAATTTCATACAGTACCTTAATACCTTAATTATACAACAAAAGAGAGTCAAAGAACCATGTCTCCAGCAACATGATTCTTTGACTCTCTTATTTTTCAACCGTTATAATTTTTCCACACTTCAGCGTGACTTCTACTGATTCATCTTTAATTAGTATTTGTTCAACAATCCTCGTAACAAGACTTTCTTTATACTCTTCTAGTTTCGTATGTTGTGTTTTTAGGTAAGCCTTGATATCTGCCAATCTTCTTCGCTTTTCTTGGTTAGCTACATTTTCAATTAACAATTTTTCTTTCTTGGTTCGTAATTCAAAAATTTGATCCGCTATCTTCTCATAATCTTTATCTTGATTTGCCGCTAAGATTAAGGTCTCTTGTAAGGTTCTCAATTTGTCATTTAATCTCTCAACCTTTTCATCATGATCGTCCACTATTATTTTACTAATGATCGAATCCATTATTTTTAGATAGCTTTCTTTTTCATCAATCATCCGATTTAACGCATCAAGAACAATTTGATGTAATTCTTCTTCTTTGATATTTCTCGCATTACATTTTCGATAGTTATCAATTCGAGTGACGCAACGCCAAACGGTCGCTTTACTTCCTCGACTATTCCATTTCACTCTGCGATAAATATCACCACAATGTTCACATCTTACGATTCCGGATAAAGCATATTTTCCATGATGTAGTCTTCTAGTATTTTTCTTTCCTGTATATACATTGCTTCTTTTAGCTTTTTCCTGTTGAGCTAAATGAAATATTTCTTTGGAAACAATTGGTTCATGATTATCTTCAATATAATATTGGGGAACTTTCCCATCATTTTTTATCCGTTGTTTAGTTAAACAGTCGACAGTGTATGTTTTCTGAAGCAAGACGTCCCCCATATATTTCTCGTTACTAATTATACGATTTATATCTTCTCCCAGCCATTTCTTATTGCCTGCTCCTGTAAGAATACCATCTTTCATTAACCCTTTAGCAATCTGTCCTGTTCCACTTCCTTCGAGATACTCTTTAAATATTCTTCTAACCACTTTTGCTTGTTCCTCATTAATCACAAGCTCATCATTTTCATTCATGTCATATCCAAGGAAATTACTTGTACCAAATTCAACCACTCCATTTTGGTATCTATATCGTAGTCCCATCTTAATATTTTTACTCATTGACTCACTTTCTTGCTGAGCCAATGAAGCCATAATTGTAATGAGCACCTCACCTTTGGAGTCCATGGTGTGAGGTGACCCCCGAAAGTTAGAGTTAAAAACTAACTTTATGGGGGTCATTTTATGTCTAAAAAATATAGTTACGAATTTAAAATGCG
>NZ_PKHE01000031.1:0-6044 GCF_002847645.1 Falseniella ignava | reverse complement strand
CTATTGAGAGTTGTGGTAACTTCAATATAGCATGAAATTCACGTGATGTTTTTATTTTTGGTGGCTAAGTTGATTATAGAATCCACCAGTATCTTATTTTATTTTTTTCAGGTGCATAGTTATAAATTCTCCCTCCATGTGCAGAACGATTTCGATATTTTAGAAATAATTTAAGTGAGTCTGCAAACAGATTTTTTACACTGTCCTCATTAGATACAACCTCTATTGGATAACCGTATAATATGCTAACAACTTCATTTTTTAGTGGTGCCTTCAGTAATTTGTAAAGCATTAATAGGTTGCCCATAGAAGTACCTTTAATAATAATCCAAGGTGGTACATTATTGTATTTTTCTCTGTAGTGCATCATGGGTTGGACTTTATCATGTCGAATCTTATGCAGTTTTCTTAGAAGTTGATCTATTTGATATTCTGTTTTGCCCTGATGTGAAACTTTATTTCCAGACTTAAAATTTTCGCGGATTAAGTAATCCCGCTCGTTAGGCCCATAATGCTTACAAATGACATAACTGAGGGCGCTTCTCAGATTCATCTCAACTTCTAGCATTGACGTAAAGACTGCTCGTCTAAGACGCGTATCAAAAAGAAAAAGATCAAATATATTCTCGAAAGTTGAATCACTCAAATAAATATCTTCATCACAAGGATCTGCCTTATTCTCAAGAAACAAATCTTTATATCCATTTATAATCTCGTAATATCCATATCTTAATAGGTTTTTACTAGCTTGTTCTTCAGACAGGAAAGTCAATTGCCTTTTTTTAAGTAAAGTAATTTGCTCATCAATAGTCAAAAAAGGTTTCATCATAAATCCTCCTTAAAATCACAAAAGGGAGCCCAGCTAGGCTCCCTTTTGGTAGGCTGAACTTCAGCCGATCATTAAGATTACGATTATTTTAGCTTATTTTTTAAAAAACGTCAAGCGTAAATATATGCCAAATGTGATGAATGTCTCGAGTTGTTAAACAAGTGCTTTGAAGAATTATAGATTTTATGAAAGATATAAATCATTTTGTTATGTTACCTGTCTATAATCAATCTTGAGAATCTTTCAATTTAGTTCATCAGATAGAAAGTAGTACCCAACTCGTTTTAATGGAAAAATATCTACATCAAAACAGTTTTATCGTTCAATTAAAAAACAAAAGTGCAACTTAAATTTTTGCGTTGAAGTTTTGCGTTTGTTTTACTACGATAAAGCTACAGAGGTTGAAATGGTGAGACAACGTGTTCTAACAGATCAAATACAAAAGCTAAGTGAAAATTAGTTTATTGTATTGCAATAAAAGGATAAAAAAATTCCTACACTTTTAATACTAAAACTCTTTATATATCCACAATAACAATCCACTTCAACCAGCAAACATATTCCGGAAAGCAGGTGAAGCAATGGCCAAACTCAAGCAGATGTTTCCTTATATGATGGTTAATGTATTTCTTTTCTATTTAGCGCCGTGGGTGATTCAAGATACAGGCAGTGGCATGTTGATGTTGTTAGTCGTATTACCGCTGAGTTGTTTGATTGTCGCTTGGCGATATGGCAGTCGGTATTCATTTGATCTATTATTTCCAATTTTAACAGCTTTGCTATTTATTCCGACGATTTTTATTTTCTATAATTCGAGTGCAATGATTTATATACTGATTTATGGCGGCGTATCAATGATTGGAAATGCCATAGGAGCTGGACTTTCCTACAAAAATAACTAAAATGCCTACCCTACTTTTTTAGGCAACCCTAAAAATATAGCTGTAAGGGGTTCCCTCAACTTAGCAAAAGGTGTATGATGGAGTTAACAATGATATTTAAAGGAGTGGAAATACTATGGCTTGTACAACATTGTTGGTAGGTAAAGGAGCGTCTTACGACGGTTCAACCATTGTCACCCGGTCGGAAGATTCTCCCTCAGGAATTTTTACGGCAAAACGGTTTATCGTGGTGCATCCAGAGGAGCAGCCACGTCATTATCGCTCGGTGATTTCGGAATGTGAGGTAGAATTGCCGGATAACCCGATGCGCTATACTTGCTTACCAAGTAATGATCCAAAAGATGGAATCTGGGGAGCAGCGGGCATTAATGAAGCCAATATTTCGATGACCGCAACCGAGACGATTACCACGAACCCTCGAGTTCAAGGAATTGATCCCATTCTTAAGAATGATCCAAACGGTCATAAAGAAGGAGGCATTGGTGAGGAAGACTTTGTAACTTTAGTCTTACCTTACATTCATTCGGCACGTGATGGCGTCATCCGTCTCGGTCAATTGCTTGAAGAACATGGAACCTATGAGATGAATGGGATTGCTTTCCAAGACGTTGATGAGATTTGGTGGCTTGAGACGATTGGCGGTCATCATTGGATGGCGCGTCGTGTCCCAGATGATGCTTATGTCGTCATGCCGAACCAATTAGGGATTGATTATTTTGACTTTGAAGATGCTTATGGTGAACAAAAAGACTTTATGTGCAGTAAAGACTTACAAGCTTTAACGGAGCAGTATCATTTAGACTTATCGAACGAGGAAGAGGCTGGATTCAATCCTCGCTTAGCCTATGGGTCAAAATCTGATTCTGACCATATCTACAATACACCACGCGCTTGGGCAATGTTACGTCACTTTAACCCACATACTTATGTTTGGGATGGACCCGATGCAGAATATACGCCGGAAGATGATGATCTTCCATGGGCGATGGTACCAGAATTCAAGATTACAGTGGAAGATATGAAATATATCTTATCCCACCATTATCAAGGCACGCCATATGATTGTTACGGTAAATGGGGTGAAGCGGATCGCCGAGGTATGTACCGTCCTATCGGTATTAGCCGCC
This sequence comes from Falseniella ignava, assembly GCF_002847645.1. NCBI lineage: Bacteria > Bacillati > Bacillota > Bacilli > Lactobacillales > Aerococcaceae > Falseniella > Falseniella ignava. Next base: position 3,186 of record NZ_PKHE01000031.1, on the reverse strand, counting down.
AAAACGTTACCGCCTTTACGCAAATCCGTCCGTACTTACCTGAAGCCATTCGCAGCGTCCAATGGTTATCATTTGGTTCGAATGCCTTCAATGCGGTAGTACCGTACTATACGAATGTGAATACAACGCCGGATTATTTAGCGGATGATTCAACCCTACCGACCACTGATAATTTCTATTGGGCGAACCGGTTGATCGCAGCGCTAAGCGATGCTCACTACCACACAACCCAGATTCATATTGAACGTTATCAAGATACCGTGCAAAATAAAGGTCAAAAAATCCTAGCAGAATTTGATGCGAAGTATTTGGCGGGCGACTACGATGCTGAAGCTACGCAAGCTTTACTCGAAGAAGCCAATGAGGCGATGACTTCGTTCTTAAAAGAACAAACGGATCAAGTCCTTGCGAAAGTCTTACATACAGCAAGCTGCCAAATGAAAAATGGTTATGCCCGCAGTGATAATTAAGCATTAATCTCAATCAAAAAGCCGAGCAATCACACTGTGTGAATTGCTCGGCTGATTTTGTATTTAAGTAGTTATTATTTAATCGCGAAATGGATTAAGTTAATAATTAAGCCATACATAATGTAGAAAATAAGTGGCGCGAATAAAATAATTAAGTACGGATTGAATAGCGCGTTGTTACTTTGTTCACGATAATGGTTCATTTGTGTTAAGACAGCCACAAAGAACATAACAAAGCCATAGAAGATGACGCTCATTGATATAATGCCACCAGTTAAACCAAGGCCTGTTAAGATAATTAAAATAACCGTTGCAGCAACAACTAAGTGTAAGTATCCAGCAATCTCATTCGTTAGACGATTGTAGCTTACTTCAACACGGAATAAATATTTAATAATTAAGTATGCAATTCCGATGGTGACGAAATACATCAAGGCTAAGCCTACCCATAATAATAAAGTCATCTTGAATGGGCTATGTGCGAAAGAGCTAAGTCCCACGTAATCGTAAAAAGATATACCGCCATGCACTTGCCCAGCAGGGATAACAGTGAATGAACTGATTAAACGGTTGACTGCCACTGTACCTAATATAGCGGTAAATAAACTCAATAGTGCAAAAGTAATATGGCCATAATAGCTTGTTTCTTGATGGTGACCAGGACCGGCATGGACAAGTTTGTCAACAAAGTACTTGAAGTAATTGTTTGCTTCTTTCCAAGATTTTTGAACTTTTTCGTTTTCGCGAATGGTACGGATCGTTGAGTCAGTAGTCTCTTTCATGGCTGCGACGGCAGAGTCGGTACTTTCCTTCACGGTGTTCATTGCTGAATCTGCACCTTCTTTAACCGCTTTAACGGTCTTGTCAAGTGCTTCAGAAGCTTCTTGATGTTGTTTTTCGACTTCTTTTTCTTGGACTTCTTCATCGTTTAAGATGGTTTCAACGTCGGCTGTTTCACGTTCTTCCTGTGTCACAGGGACAGTTTGATCGTGACCGCAGAACGTACAGAATTTGGCTGTATCATCTATTTCTTTGCCACATTTAATACAAGTTTTCATGGTCAATACCCCTTTTCAATCATAATAATACCTACCTTTAGTATAGCTCATTTTGATTTGAAATTACAGTCTAAGCCTTTAAATCAGAAAAATTCGAGTACTAAAATTAAATTAAGATTAAAAATATAAAAGAAAACCCTTGATTTATCTCATAGTTGGTGTTAGACTAAAAACAATCGATATGGAATCGGCATAAGAAGAGTAGCTTCAGGGAGTTCTTGCAGGGAGAAAGTGGTCAGTGTGAGCTTTCAGAATCCTGAATGTGAATGGGCTTATGAAAACGAAGGTGAAATTTTCTATTTTGGAAGAGAGTAGCTGGAGGGTGTGCTCACCTTACAGAGCTAGAATATGATTGTATTCGAACGAGATATCTTTAGTGCGCATAAAGATAATGAGGATGGTACCGCGAAACTCGCTCCTTAATTGGAGGGGGTATTTTTTTATTTATCAGTGGATTTGTCAGTAAAATAAGGGGGAATTAAGATGAAAGTCAGACAATTAACGTTAGGTGGCGTATTATTAGCAGTCGGGTTGGTATTACACTTAGTGATGCCACCCATCTTTTTAGGAGTGAAGCCGGATTTCCTTTTAGCGATGATGTTCTTTGCGATTATGTCCAATCGTGACTTAAAGTCGTCTTTAATTATCGGACTTGTTGCGGGCTTAATGTCTGCTGCGACCACTGGATTTCCAGGAGGTCAGCTACCGAACTTAGTAGACAAAGTCATCACATCATTTGTTATCTATCAATTATGTAAACGAATGGACTTTGAATATTCTACAGCGCGAATAGTACTGATCAATATTGTCGGAACACTTTTAAGTGGTGGAATTTTCTTAACGTTGGCATTTTCGCTGACACATCAGCTTTACTTATGGGTGCCAAGTATTCCGGTCGTATTATTGGCAGCCGTTGTGAATACCGGACTGAGTGTCTTTATTTACCATACCTTTGCGACGCGTTCATCATTGCAGCGTGCGACAGGACATTCGTTGTCGAAGTAATGTTGTAGTATTGTTTAAGCACTTTGACCGTCATATTTTTGAGGGGTGTGCTATAATGTTGTTACATCTTAAATGTTATGGAGGCGGCCTATGGACGAACAATCATTTATTATATGGCAAGTGGGACTTGGCTCGATTGAAGATTTTATTGAAATGGCGGGCACGCTCTTTGAGACGACGACCGATGTTTTGTTGCCTGAATATCAAGAACTTTTACGTCGAGAAGATGCCGTAATCTTTGTAGCATATGAGGATCAACGAGCGGTTGGCTTTGCCCAGTGTGAGTTACGTAGCGATTACGTTGAAGGCACGACGACCAGCCCTGTAGGTTATCTGGAAGGGATTTATGTCAAGCCGGAATACCAGAAACAAGGTATCGCCAAGCAATTGTTGGTTCAATGCGAGAATTGGGCTCGTCAAATGGGTTGCCAAGAATTCGGTAGTGACTGTACGCTAGATAACGAAGCGAGCTATCATTTTCACTTGGCAGAAGGATTCCAAGAAGTGAATCGCTTAATTACTTTTACGAAAAAATTATAATGTATGGTGTGAAGTTCAAAGGACTTTGAGGTGACCCCCGAAAGTTAGAGTTAAAAACTAACTTTATGGGGGTCATTTTATGTCTAAAAAATATAGTTACGAATTTAAAATGC
>NZ_PKHE01000030.1:0-8405 GCF_002847645.1 Falseniella ignava | reverse complement strand
CTGGGTATGTTTTTAGTGGTTAAAAACATTGTACCGTAAAAGGGCTGTTACATGGCCTTTTAACTTTTACACAATTATATGGACTTTATCTTTTAATACTTTACTATGGAAAAATTCATTCAAATTATGTAATATTATATTGATATGAAAACTATTGGAGGGAGAGCCAAATGTCTGAAGATACAAAAAAACCACGTATTCTAATTATTGAAGATGAAAAGAATTTAGCTCGCTTTGTAGATTTAGAACTTAAACATGAAGGGTATGAAACGGATATTCGTTATGACGGTCGGAGTGGCCTTGAAGCGGCCCTTGATGAAGATTGGGATGTGATTCTATTAGACCTAATGCTACCGGAATTGAACGGTCTTGAAGTATGTCGTCGAATTCGCCCGTTAAAAGATACCCCAATTATTATTATGACAGCACGTGATTCAGTGATGGACCGGGTTGCTGGTCTCGATCAAGGTGCAGATGATTATATCGTCAAACCTTTCGCTATTGAAGAATTATTAGCTAGACTAAGAGCTTTATTCCGTCGTATTCAAAGTGATGAAGAAAAACGCAATCAAGAACAACCAACGGTTCATTACCGCAATCTAACCATTGAAAAAGCAAATCGAATTGTTAAAAGAGGCAATGAAGTTGTTGATTTAACGAAACGAGAATATGAACTATTACTCTTCTTAATGGAGAATATCAATACAGTTATGTCACGTGAAGTATTATTAGATAAAGTGTGGGGTTATACTTCAGAAGTCGAAACTAACGTGGTAGATGTCTATATTCGTTATATTCGTAATAAACTGGATGTTCCGGGACAAGATAGTTATATCCAAACAGTTCGTGGCACGGGTTATGTAATGCGTGACTAATGAATACGACAAATCAAAAAAGCCATCGGCCCATTTCTTTAAAATGGAAATGGAGCTTTGTTATTAGTGTTGTAACGATTCTTATTGCATTTATTAGTTTATCTCGGTTCAAAGTAGTTATTGATCGTGCCGCACATCAAGCGGTTGAAAGTCATTTCCAAGTCATCTACGATGAAGCTTGTAATTTTCTAAGTGAATTTGATCATCCGTTTGTAAAAGAAAAGACAATTTTGTCTCCAGGCAATCAACCTAAACATCCGAATAATGAACTTGCGATTCAGTACTTGCAAGCCATAGATAGTGAATCGATCAATTTGCGATTATTTAATGATTTGAATCAACTTATTTATATGACACGTAATAATACAATTCCTTCGATTAATCACTCGGGTATTTTAACGAATACACATGTCAAAGGAGAAGATTATTTTGTTGCATTCCAACCGATTTATCATAAAGAAAGTGATATAAAAATTGGATCATTACAGATGATTGTAAAACCACAAGGAATGATTCAATTTTTAATGGCATTACAACGTTATTACTATTTAATTTTAGGTATTACTTGTGTTGCTTTTATTCTAATGGCAATAATTTTGAGCCATCGATTCTTAAAGCCATTAACTTCTCTTAATAGTGAGTTGGATGCGATTGAGGAAGAAAATTTATCTCAAATTCGTATGATGCGATTGTCTTCAAAAGACGAGTGGAGTGAATTAAATATTCATGTTAATTCATTATTAGATAAACTCGATAAATATGTAACGGGACAGAAACAATTTGTGGAAGATGTATCACATGAATTGCGAACGCCGGTAGCGATTGTTCAAGGACATCTTAAATTGCTAGATCGATGGGGCAAGGAAGACCCTGAGATTCTAGAGGAGTCCATTGCTTCAGCGCTGCAAGAAATTTCACGGATGCAACACCTTGTTCAAGAAATGCTTGACTTATCACGTGCCGATAATGTCAATATTGACTATAAAGACGAAATCACTGAAATATATAGTACAACCGAACAAGTATTTAATAATTTTAAGTTGATTCATGAAGATTTTGATTTTTATATGGATTCAGATATGGAAGGGCAGGATGTTTATGTTCAAGCTTTCCGCAATCATATTGAGCAAGTGTTGATTATATTGTTAGACAACGCAGTTAAATATAGTAAAGATCGAAAAGAAATTCATGTATCGGTCAGCAAGAGTGTGACACAAGTTGAAATAACGGTTCAAGACTTCGGAGAAGGTATGACTGAGAAGGATAAAGAACGTGTTTTCAGTCGTTTTTACCGTGTTGATAAGTCTCGTGTTCGAGAAAAGGGCGGAAACGGTTTAGGATTAAGCATTGCACAGCAATTGATTCGAGGATATAAAGGAGATATTCGTGTTGAGAGTGTCTTTGGTAATGGGTCAATTTTTTACATTACGTTGCCAATTATGACAGATTCTCGCCAGATTTACCGTCGTAAGCAAATTGCAGAAAGAAGAAATATAAAATAGGGTGATATGATGCGGATTGTTCCATTGAGGGCGCTTAAAGATAACTATATATGGGTGATGATACATGACGGCACTGCTGTTGTAGTAGATCCAGGTGAAGCGATGCCAGTATTGGACTATTTGAGTAGCCACTCTTTAGATCTTACACATATTCTCCTCACGCATAATCATGAGGACCATACAGGTGGAGTGAATGAAATTTTTGCCAAATATCCTCAAGTAGAAGTATTAGGACCTGTCGAGACGGATGAATTTAATACTCGAACATTACGTCAAGGTGATACGCTTGAAATATGTAATCAACCAGGATATGTGATGCACACACCAGGGCATACGATGGAGCACATTAGTTATTTATTAGGTCAACATCTGTTTTGTGGAGATGCGCTATTTTCGGCAGGTTGTGGTCGCGTATTTACCGGAGATTATGAAGCAGCTTATCGTAGTATGCAGTGGTTTAAACAACTATCGAACGATGTGCATATTTACGCGGGACATGAGTATACTATTACCAATTTGTTATTTAATCAGTCAATTTTCCCAAATAATCCGGTTTTAGAGCGTGAATTAAAACAAGCATGCAAATATGAGACGGAAAACATTCCTTCCTATCCGAGCTCCATTCAACATGAACGGACAATAAATTTGTTAATGATGGCGCCGACATTAGATCGTTTTATTCAATTAAGAAAACAACGAGACCAATTCTAAATTACAAAAATCCCACTTCATCTCGAAGTGGGATTTTCTTTGACTAATCGTCGTTGATTTAGCGCCTTTGTTTACCTTCATTACGGCGTGTCGAAGTATTTTTAGTTGGGACTAATCGCTGATTTCTTGAAGATGTTTCTTGTTGAACATTTACTTTACGTTTACGTTTGGTACGAGGTAAAGACTCATAGTATTCACGTTTTTCTTCAACCATGGCTTCAATTCTAGGACGTACTTGGTGATTGATATAGAGTTGTTGTACAATCATAAAGATCCCACCGGTTAAGAAATACAATCCTAGCCCAGCTGCTGAAGCCCAAGAAATCCACCCTAACATCAATGGATTCATTAACATCATCATTTTCGTTGTTTGCTGGGCTTGTGGGTTGGAAGAGCTGACGGTACTTTGTTTTTGCATTAACCAACCTTGTAGGAAATATGCTAAGACAACCAGTGCTACAATTAAGATGCTGCGTTTACCTAAGTGAATGCCTAAGAAGGAACTATTTGCAATTTCTTGGGAAGAGCGAATAGCAGCATAAACGGCTGTAATAAACGGCATTTGAATTAATAGTGGTAAACAGCCACCTAAAGTATCGCCAAACATATTAATGTCGTATTTTTTATGAACAGCTAAAAGTTCTTGTTGTAGCTGTGCTTTTACGGATGGATCTTGTGTTGCATCCATTTCAGCTTGAATTTCTTTTATTTCAGGTTGTGCTAATTCCATTTTTGCAGCGCTCATCATGGAACTTTTCGTCATTTTAATACTTGATGGTAGCATAAAAATACGAGTTAAAATTGTTACGATAATTATGGCAAGCCCATAATTTTTTTCGCCACTTGCATTAGTAAATAATCCGGCAATCCAATCTAATAATTGAATTGTTGGGCGGCCAATATATTCGAATACCCAACCGGTAGGCTGACCTGATGCATCGTATTTAATACATCCTACTAATACAAAAGATACAACGACTAAAGCAATCCATTTTTTATAATTCTTTTTAATCTTTTCCATATGTCACTCTCTCCATTTTATTCACATTGATTATCATATAGAATTTTAAAGCATATTTCAATCTTTAGAACAAATGAAACGACGAGTTAATCTATTTTATACGAAGAATGCAATTGAAGAAAGCTTTTGTTATAATAAGAAAGCATAATATTTAGAATTGAGGGATTGGATTGAGTTCAAAGAAATCAACATCAAAATCTAAAGTAAACCAACCTCATCGCTCGTATCTCTACATTGTGATTGGATTAATTTTAGCCTTTATGTCTGCAATTGCACTAATACATACAGGTTTTATGGGGATGCTAATTGTTAATTCATTTCGATTATTTATCGGGGAAGTCTACCCACTTGGATTATTTGCAATTGGTGCTTGGGGAATGATGATGGTATGGCGCAGTCAAATGGTCAATATTCCCATTAAAAAATTTATTGGTGGAACATTGCTATTAATATCTTTAACTTTATTATTTCATTTGAAAGAATTTAGTGCACAAGAACCGTTATCTGAAGGTATCTATCAGTTAACCTATACTATTTTTAAAAATGAATTTGTTATGGGTCAGTCACAATTATCATTAGGTGGCGGCATGATGGGTGCTTTTTTATATCAAACGATTAACTATCTTTTAGGTATTCAAGGTAGTATAGTTTTTTCATTTTTTTTATTTTGGATTGGATTGTTCTTGGTAGTTGGGATTGAAATATCTATGATCAAAAAATCAATTCAACACTTAGGCAGTCAAATTGGGAAACTATTTCAATCAGCAAATCAATCGATTCAGCAAGCTAGAAATGATTACCGCGATTCCTTTGACCGTTTTGAAGAAGTTGAAGAAAGTAATTCAACAGTACAAACTTCACTTGACACTACCACCGCGAATCCTGTAAAAAGTCATGAGGTGAATTCAGAATATAGATCACAGCCACCAGCCAGACCGAAGAATTCATTTAAGTTAAAAGATAAGTTAGAGCAATTATTTAAATCAAATGATTCTCAAGAACAAACGATAGATTATAGTTATCAATACGACTTACCAATGGCTATCGATCGACCTACTGAATTTGAACGATACACGTCAAAAGACCCGTTAGCATCGACGGCGAAGCGTGAGCGAGAAGAACGTCAGCTAAAAATCCAAAAAGAGCTAGATTTAGATTATTTTGATCAAATTAATCAATCTGAATCGGCGTGTAATCTCACTGGGACTTCACCGATGATTACTACGCATGGTAGAGAAACCATTTCTGAAATCTCACCAAATGATGGCAGTACAGGAGCGGAAAATCAGAGCAAACAACCGGTCGTGCAAGATAGTACAACAGTTTCAGAACAAGATATACCCGCTGATAGGACCTCTTTAACTTCATCGAAAGCGAACTTGTCTTCTGATTTAGTTGAAGAGCAGTCTGGGGTTAATCCAGTTAAGGACCACTCAGAACAATCTGCAGAACATTGGCAAAATAAATCTACAACTGTACAAAATACAACATCGGATGAACTGGATAATTTAATTGAAGAGAATTGCACCAGTAAATCGACAGTTTCTAAACCAAAATCTACGAAACAACCTCAAAGTTATCAATTACCAACGAAGTCGTTACTAAATAAAATCCCACCTGTGGATCAATCTGATGAATATAAACGCATCAATGAAAATATCAAAAAACTAGAAATTACTTTTGAAAGTTTTGGAGTGGATGCTAAAGTTGTTAAAGCAAATTTAGGTCCTTCTGTCACAAAATATGAGATTGAACCTGCAATTGGGGTAAAAGTAAGCAAGATTGTCTCTTTAGCGGACGATATTGCTTTGGCATTAGCAGCACGTGATGTACGAATCGAAGCACCGATTCCAGGCAAGTCACTGATTGGTATTGAAGTGCCAAATATCCAAGTAAGTCCGGTCTCCTTTTGGGAAATTATTGATCCGGCATTAAAATCGAATAAAATATTAGAAGTTCCATTAGGACGAGATATTTCGGGCTCGGTCTGCTTAGCGGATTTAAGTAAAATGCCGCACTTATTAATTGCGGGAGCGACAGGAAGTGGTAAATCAGTTGGAATGAACGTGATTATTACTTCTCTTTTAATGAAAGCCAAACCGGATGAAGTGAAATTCTTAATGGTTGATCCGAAAAAAGTTGAATTGACACTTTATAATGAATTACCCCATCTATTGGCGCCGGTTGTTACGAATCCGCGTAAAGCGGCTCAAGCTCTAAATAATGTTATTCAAGAGATGGAGCATCGTTATGAATTATTTGCATCAACCGGGGTTCGTAATATTGAAGGTTATAATGAAGCAATTGCTGAGCTCAATCAAACAGAGGGGACAGGGTATCAGCCACTTCCCAAAATTGTTGTCTTTATTGATGAATTAGCAGATTTAATGTTAGTGGCAAGTAACGAGGTCGAAACAGCCATTATACGGTTGGCTCAAATGGCCCGTGCGGCTGGAATTCATATGATTATTGCAACACAGCGACCATCCGTGGACGTTATTACTGGAATTATTAAGGCCAATATACCGAGTCGTTTAGCATTTGCAGTTTCAAGTGGAACAGACTCACGGACAATATTAGATGCCAATGGTGCAGAGAAGTTATTGGGCCGGGGTGATATGTTATTCCAACCGATGGGACGTTCAAAACCATTGCGTGTTCAAGGGGCCTATATTTCTGATGAGGAAGTCGAGCGAATAACAGACTATATTAAAGCTCAAAGTGAACCTGAGTATGATGAAAATATTATTGTGACGAAGGAAAGTATGGAACTAGCAGAGGCGTCGAGTGATGAATTATTCGACGAGGTTGTAGAATTAATTCAAGAGTTGGAAACCGTTAGTATTTCTCAATTACAACGACGTTTCCGAATTGGCTATAATCGAGCTGCACGACTGATCGATGATTTAGAAAGTTTGGGATACGTAAGTGCCCAAGATGGTAGTAAACCGCGTCAAGTTCTAATCAATTAATTTGCGTCATATGGTCCATCCATCATAGATTTTTTCGAATTGCTTTTTAAAAATGAATTGTTTATAATTAATTTATCAATACTTGGGAGGTATTTATGAAAAAATTATTGAAAGCATCATCTGTTGCATTAATGGCGGTAGCTGCTGTAGCTCCTACAGTTCAAGCAGCTGAAGATTTCTCAGCGGTTATCATTACGGATATCGGGGGAGTAGACGATAAGTCATTCAACCAAAGTGCTTGGGAAGGTATTCAAGAGTGGGGCGAAGCTGAAGGTAAAGAACGCGGTAAAGATGGATATGACTATATTCAATCTAATAGCGACTCAGACTTCGTAACAAACTTAAATAATGCAATTTCGGCAGATTTTGACTTAATTTTCGGAATCGGTTTTAAACTTGAAGCTGCAATTGATGATTTTGCACAACAATATCCAGATCGCCACTTCGCGATTGTTGACTCTGTAGTAGATCAACCTAACGTTGCTTCACTTACATTTAAAGACCATGAAGCATCATTCTTAGCAGGTGTCGCAGCGGCTTTAACAACTGAGACAGACCATATTGGATTTGTTGGGGGCGTTGAAGGATTCGTTATCGACCGTTTTGAAGCTGGATTTGTTGCTGGAGCTAAAGCGGTTAATCCAGATATCAACATCACTGTTGAATATGCGGGAAGTTTCGGGGATGCACCTCGCGGACGTCAAATTGCTGCAGCAATGTACGCTAACGATGTTGACGTAATTTTCCATGCTTCAGGTGACACAGGAAACGGTGTCTTCTCAGAAGCGAAAGATATTGTTGCAAATGACCCATCACGCAACATCTGGGTGATTGGTGTTGACCGTGACCAAGAAGAAGAAGGTATTGTAGAAGTTGATGGCGAGGAACGTCATTTAACATTAACTTCAACACTTAAAGCTGTTGGTGAAGCGGTGAAACAATTTACAATCCAAACACAAGAAGAAGGATTCGAAGGCGGCCATTATATTTATGGTTTAGCTGACGGCGGTGTAGAGTTAACTGAAGGTCAATTATCAGATGAAACTCTAGAAAAAATCGCTGAATACCGTCAACAAATAATTGATGGTGAAATTGAAGTTCCTGAAAAACCAGAATAATTAATAGACCTCACCTAGTGATTAATGAGACATTAATCTTTCTCTTGATTAATGTCTCGTTTTTTTGTATCTAAATAATGATAGTCATGAATAGAAAAAATATTTTATGATAGGGTGTCAAGCACAAATGAATATGTCCCGATTTTTGGGTTTTTAGCGTGTAACGAAAGAGGGTTAAAAACTACCGCGCTTCGCTCGCTTGGTTG
>NZ_PKHE01000003.1:0-127374 GCF_002847645.1 Falseniella ignava | reverse complement strand
CTTCCTTCAGATTCCGCCTCACGACGGACACCCTTGCCCTTAGCTAACAGTTCCTACTGCAAAGCCTGTAGCGGACTTGAACCGCCAAGTTAACGCCCATGCTGGGCGCACCCACACAAAAAAGCACGCCGCTCGGCGTGCCTTTTGAATCAGTATCTAATTAGAATAAACCAGTGATGTTACCGTTTGAGTCGATGTCGATGTTTTCTGCAGATGGACGCTTAGGTAAACCAGGCATTGTCATGATAGATCCAGTTAGGACTACAATGAATTTCGCACCGGCAGATAAGCGAACTTCTGAGATTGAGATATCGAAGTCAGTTGGTGCACCCATTGATTTAGGGTTGTCAGTGAATGAGTATTGTGTCTTCGCCATACAGATTGGTAGGTTTGATAGACCTAACTCGTTGATTTCACGGATTGCACGTTTCGCTTTCGCGCTGAATTTCGCACCATTACCACGGTAAACTTTTTGAACAATTGCATTAACTTTGTCTTCGATAGAATCTTCAAGGTCGTATGCAAATTCAAGTTTTGAAGGTTTCTCAGCAGCTTCAACAACGTACTCTGCTAATTGGATTGCACCGTCTCCACCTTTAGCCCATACTTCAGATAATGCACACTTAACGCCAAGGTTTTCACATAATTCGATTAATAAATCAGTCTCAGCTTGTGTATCTGTTGGGAATTGGTTAACGGCAACAACTGGGTTTAAGTTGTAAACATTCTTAATGTTGTCGATGTGACGCTCTAAGTTCTCGAAACCATTGCGTAATGCTTCTAAGTTTTCAGGCTCTAAGTCGTCTTTCGCAACACCACCGTGCATTTTCAGCGCACGAACCGTTGCAACGATAACCACTGCGTTTGGCTCGATATCAGCGTAACGACACTTGATGTCTAAGAATTTCTCAGCACCTAAGTCTGCACCGAATCCAGCTTCAGTAATCGCATAGTCCCCATATTCTAGGGCTAATTTTGTTGCGATAATTGAGTTACATCCGTGAGCGATGTTCGCGAATGGTCCACCGTGAACGAATGCTGGTGTTCCTTCTAATGTTTGAACTAAGTTTGGTTTGATAGCATCTTTCAGTAAAGCAGCCATTGCACCGTTTGCTTTTAAGTCACGCGCTGTAATAGCTTTACCGTCATAGCTGTAACCAATAATAATGTTACCTAGACGTTCTTTTAAGTCTTCGATGTTAACAGATAGACATAAGATTGCCATAATTTCAGAAGCAACCGTAATATCAAATCCGTCTTCACGTGGTGTACCGTTAACTTTACCGTGAAGTCCGTTAACAATGTGACGTAATTGACGGTCGTTCATGTCCATTACACGCTTGTAGTTAATGCGACGAACGTCGATGCCTAATTCATTACCATGGTGAATATGGTTATCAAGCATTGCGGCTAATAAGTTATGTGCCGAAGTAATCGCATGGAAGTCACCTGTAAAGTGTAAGTTAATATCTTCCATTGGGATAACTTGAGCGTATCCACCCCCAGCAGCTCCACCTTTAACCCCGAAAACTGGGCCTAAAGAAGGTTCGCGAAGTGCGATAACAGATTTCTTGCCAATCTTACGTAAACCGTCTGCTAGACCGATAGACGTTGTTGTCTTACCTTCTCCAGCAGGTGTTGGTGAGATTGCTGTTACTAAGATTAATTTACCTTCATTCTCTTTCTTGAAGTTCATGTCAGTTTCAATCTTAGCCTTGTAGTTACCATAAGGAATTAACTTTTCCTCAGGAATGTTAATTCGAGCCGCTACATCCTTAATCGGCTCCAATTCGGCAGCATTTGCAATTTCAATATCACTTAATACCATTTCATACCTCCTAAGTATTCGCAAATTATGTATTCATCATAACATAAAAGTAAGCGAAATCAAAACGAAAAGTAAGCGAGAAAAAATTCAAAAGAACTCAGGGGTTGAGCGACACAATTATCGCTTTCCTGAGTTCTCAATTAAATTATTTTTTGCAAGTTATGCTTAATCATTCTCCATCGAGAGCACCGCCATAAAGGCTTCTTGTGGAATTTCCACGCTTCCGACGGCTTTCATTCGCTTCTTACCTTCTTTTTGTTTCTCAAGTAATTTCTTACGACGTGAAACGTCCCCACCGTAGAGTTTCGCCGTAACGTCTTTACGGTACGCTTTAATCGTGGTTCGAGCAATAATCTTATGACCAATTGCTGCCTGGACTGGCACTTCGAACATTTGTCGTGGGATAATTTCTTTCAACTTGCTTGCCAAGTCGCGTCCGCGATTATAAGCAAAGTCGCGGTGAACAATTGTACTGAAGGCGTCGATGACTTCGCCGTTCAATAAGATATCCAACTTCACTAAGTTCGATGGTTTATAGCCAATCACTTCGTAGTCGAGCGACGCGTAGCCTTTAGTGTTCGACTTCAGCGCATCAAAGAAGTCAAAGATAATTTCTGCCATTGGTAGTTCATAGATGACATTCACCCGATTTTGATCTAAATAATCCATCGTGACAAAGTCGCCGCGCTTGCGTTCGCATAATTCCATCACTGCGCCAACATAATCGTTTGGTACCATAATGGTCGCTTTGACGTACGGTTCAAAAATTTGGTCGACTTCCGAACTGTCCGGTAAAGTCGATGGATTATCAATCACGATCTCGCTACCGTCTGTCTTAGTCACTTGGTAAATTACCGACGGTGCGGTCATAATCAAGTCGAGATTGAATTCACGTTCCAATCGCTCTTGAATAACGTCCATATGTAACAAGCCTAAGAATCCAGTCCGGAAACCAAAGCCTAACGCTTGCGAAGTTTCAGGTTCGAATTGTAGACTGGCATCATTCAGTTGCAGACGTTCGAGTGCTTCCCTCAAGTCGTTATAATCACTCGAATCCACCGGATAAAGCCCAGCAAAGACCATTGGGTTCAACTTGCGGTACCCTGGCAGAGGTTCTGCCGTCGGATTATTCGCTGAGGTCACTGTATCCCCCACTCGGGTATCTTGAATCGTCTTAATGCTCGCTGTTAAGTAACCAACGTCTCCTGCCATCAAGAAGTCACGCTTGACTGCATGGGGTGAGAAAACTCCAACTTCTGCGACTTCAAATACCTTCCCGTTACTCATTAATTTGATCTTATCGCCGGCTTTAACCGTCCCATCCATTACCCGGATGTTCAAGACGACGCCGCGGAAACTATCATAAGCCGAGTCAAAGATTAAGGCCTTAAGTGGTGCTTCAATGTCACCAGATGGTGCTGGTACTTTTTGCACAATTTGTTCTAAGATTTCTTCAATCCCAATCCCTGACTTCGCACTCGCATGCACGGCTTCCGACGCATCGAGTCCGATGACATCTTCAATCTCATGTTGCACACGTTCTGGATCAGCCGCTGGCAAGTCGATTTTATTGATTACTGGTAGAATCTCTAAGTCGTTATCCAACGCTAAATAAACGTTAGCCAGCGTCTGAGCTTCAATGCCTTGGGCCGCATCGACCACTAAGATGGCGCCTTCACAGGCTGCTAATGAACGCGATACTTCATATGTGAAGTCGACGTGTCCTGGCGTATCAATTAAATGGAACGTATATTCCTCGCCGTCTTCTGCCGTATATTTGACCTCTACCGCATTCAGTTTGATGGTAATCCCACGCTCGCGCTCTAAATCCATCGAATCGAGCAATTGGTCTTGCATATCACGAGCCGCTACGGTGTTTGTCTTTTGCAAGATGCGGTCAGCTAGGGTCGACTTCCCGTGGTCAATATGGGCAATAATCGAGAAATTCCGAATATTTTGTTGTCGCTTATGTAATTGTTCTAAGTTCATCTAACTCACTTCCTTCGTTCGAATCTTACGACGTCGATGTCGATACCCTTCTATTCTATCAAAAAAAGCGACTAAAATATAGTTATTTTAACATTCAAAAAAACGAATGAATCTTACCAGAAGGCTTGACTCATTCGTTCATTCAATTAGTCATCAGTAAAGATGTCTTTAACTTTCTTAAAGAAGTTTCCATCGTCCGATTTCAAATCTTGCTTAGAAACTTTCGCGATTTGTTCATAGAGTTCTTTCTCTTGACCAGAAAGTTTCGTTGGTGTCACCACTTTAACAATCACATGTTGGTCGCCTGTACGGTGACCGTTGAGTGACGGTACCCCTTTGCCTCTGAGTCGGAACTCGGTATGGGTTTGCGTACCTGCTGGAATCTTCAACTTCACATTACCGTGGACGGTCGGTACAACCACTTCATCACCGAGTGCGGCTTGCGCAAAGGTAATCGGTAACTCAAAGTAAATTTCTGTGCCATTTCGCTCGAACTGTTCGCTCGGTTTGACTTGGAAAATAATATACAAGTCGCCATATGGACCACCATTTTCGCCGGCTTCCCCTTGTCCACTGAGTCGAATTTGTTGGCCATCATCGACACCTGCTGGCACCGTAACTTTAACGGAGTGTTGTTGTGATTCGATACCTGAACCGTGACACGTTTCACATTTTTCTTTAATTTCTTTCCCAGTACCTCCACAGACATTACATGTTTGTTGGGTCATAATGCGACCGAATGGGGTATTCTGTTCAACTTGAATGACACCGGAACCGTGACAGCGACTACAAGTCGTAGGTTCGCTACCCGCTTTCGCACCGGAACCGTGACACGTATGGCATGCTTCATCGCGGTGATATTGAATGGTTTCTTCCTTACCAAAGATGGCTTCTTCAAAAGTTAAGGTCATCCGATATTGCAGATCGTTACCTCGACGGGGTGCATTCGGACGCGCTCGACGTTGTGAAGATCCAGCTCCACCGAAGAATTGTTCAAAAATATCATCGAAGCCACCGAAACCACCTGCGCCCGCTGAACCAAAGCCACCGAAGCCACCGCCAAAGCCGCCACCGAAATTCGGATCATTGGCTGCGTGACCGTATTGGTCATAGGCGGCTCGTTTCTGACTATCAGAGAGCACTTCATAGGCTTCTGTTACTTCCTTGAACTTCGCTTCTGCCCCGGATTCTTTATTAATATCGGGGTGATATTTTTTCGATAATTTACGGTATGCTTTCTTAATCTCGGCGTCCGACGCATCACGTGAGACACCTAAGACGTCATAATAATCTCGTTTGTTCGCCATATTCCACCTCCTACGCTACTAACCGACAAAAACCAAGGGGAGTTTGTCGCCACCTTGGTTTTTGGGTTGTTGATTCGAATTAGTCTTCGTCAACTTCTTCAAAGTCCGCATCTACCACACCGTCATCTTGAGATGAGGTGCCTTCCCCTTCGCTAGCAGCTTGGGCTTGGGCGGCTTGCTCATAAAGTTTTACCGCTAAGTTTTGGACAATTTCAT
Source organism: Falseniella ignava (assembly GCF_002847645.1). Classification (NCBI taxonomy): domain Bacteria; kingdom Bacillati; phylum Bacillota; class Bacilli; order Lactobacillales; family Aerococcaceae; genus Falseniella; species Falseniella ignava. The sequence continues at coordinate 122,034 of NZ_PKHE01000003.1, read as the reverse complement.
TTAATGCATCGCGTTTTGTCTTGATGGCTTCAAGATCATTTTGTTCGATGGCAGCTTGTAATTCATCGCGTGCTGCTTCCGCTTGTTTGATCTCATCTTCAGACACTTTGTCTTTCAACTCATCGATTGTTTTATTGGTTGTGAAGATTAATTGGTCCGCTTCGTTACGTAAGTCAGCTTCTTCGCGACGTTTTTTGTCAGAGTCGGCATTCGCTTCTGCATCTTTAATCATACGTTCGATTTCTTCATCAGATAGACCTGAAGAAGATTTAATCGTAATCGTTTGTTCTTTTTGTGTACCTAAATCTTTCGCACTAACGTTAACAATCCCGTTCTTATCGATATCGAAAGTTACTTCGATTTGTGGGATACCACGTGGTGCAGGTGGAATATCCGTTAATTGGAAACGTCCAAGTGTCTTGTTATCTGCCGCCATTTCACGCTCACCTTGTAAGACGTGAACGTCTACTGCAGGTTGGTTATCTGCTGCGGTAGAGAAGATTTGAGACTTGCTTGTTGGGATGGTTGTGTTGCGATCGATTAATTTAGTAAATACGCCACCCATGGTCTCAATTCCGAGTGAAAGTGGAGTAACGTCAAGTAAGACGATATCTTTCACATCTCCAGAGATAACACCACCTTGAATCGCAGCACCCATTGCTACAACTTCGTCTGGGTTCACGGATTTATTAGGTTCTTTACCTGTTTCTTTACGGACCGCTTCAACGACCGCTGGAATACGTGTTGATCCCCCAACTAAGATGACTTCATCGATTTCAGATGCACTGATCCCTGCATCGCTAATCGCTTGGCGAACTGGGTTTTTCGTACGTTCAACAAGGTCATCAACAAGTTCTTCGAATTTCGCACGGGTTAAGGTCATTTCTAAGTGAAGTGGCCCTGCTTCAGAAGCGGTGATAAATGGTAAGCTAATTTGAGTTTGAGAAACACCCGATAAGTCTTTTTTCGCTTTTTCTGCTGCGTCTTTCAAACGTTGTGCTGCCATTTTATCTTGGCTTAAGTCGATACCATGTTCTTTCTTAAATTCTTGGACTAAGTAGTCAATAATTTTTTGGTCAAAGTCGTCCCCACCTAAGTGGTTATCTCCTGCCGTAGATAATACGTCAAAGACACCGTCACCTAACTCAAGAATCGATACGTCAAAAGTACCGCCCCCTAAGTCGAAGACTAAGATTTTTTCGTCTTTGTCATCTTTATCTAAACCATATGCTAATGCTGCAGCAGTTGGTTCGTTAACGATTCGTTCAACTTCAAGTCCAGCAATACGTCCAGCGTCTTTCGTAGCTTGACGTTGTGCGTCGTTAAAGTAAGCAGGGACAGTAATAACGGCTTTGTCTACTTTCTCACCTAAGTAATCTTCTGCAAAACCCTTCATATATTGTAAGATCATCGCAGAAATTTCTTGTGGGGTATAGTCTTTACCACCCATTGAAACTTTGTAACCTGATTCTCCCATATGACGTTTGATTGATCCAATCGTATCAGGATTGGTTACTGCTTGACGTTTCGCAACTTCACCCACTTGGATTTCGCCATTTTTAGATGCGACCACTGAAGGGGTTGTACGATTTCCTTCTGGGTTTGGAATAATTTTTGCTTCGCCACCTTCTAAGACAGAGACAGCAGAGTTTGTTGTACCTAAGTCAATACCTATAATTTTAGCCATAATGATTATCTCCTTTTTCTATAATTTATTAGTCTGTAAATACGTTATCGAATTATTGTTGTTGCGCGACAATGACCATCGCAGGTCGAATGACGCGGTTATCAATTTTGTAGCCTTTTTGAACAACATGAACGACCGTATTATCTTCGACACCTTCTTCGGCTGGCATAACTGAGACAGCTTGCTCAAAGTTCGGGTCGAACGGTTCGTTCAGCGGGTTCACTACTTCAATATTTTCTTCATTGAATCCTTGGATCAATTGTTGATAGACCATTTCAACGCCTTTCTTTAAGGCTAAGCCATCTTCGGATTCAATCTCACTATCGAGTGCTCGCTCCAAGTTATCGAGCGCATCGACCAGTTTGGATGCGAGATTCGCTGAGCGGTACTTAGCCGCTTCTTGTCGGTCACGGGTGTGAGTCCGTCGCATATTCGCAATCTCAGCTTGCAGACGTAAGACTTGGTCTTCTAATTGTTCCGTCTGTTCTTTTAACGTTTCTAATTCATCAAATTCTGCGTCTTGTTCCACCACTTCAGGTTCAACAACCGCTTCAGCTTCAACTTCCTCAGACTCTACATCTGACGTCGTTACTTCTTCAGCTTCGTTCATTGATTGCTCTTCTTCAAGTGATTGGTTTTTATTTTCTTTTGACAAGTGACATCCTCCTTTTACTTAATATGCTTTTAATAGGTTGATTACTCGGTTGACTAATGGAATCACTCGCTCGTAGGCCATGGTGGAAGGTCCAAATAGACCGATTGCCACTTGTTCACCTTGCGATTCATAAGCTTGACGGATAAAGGTCATCGGCACTTCATGTTCTAAGAAATCTTGACTAAACAATACTTCCATCTCTGGAGAGGCTTGTTCCATCAAGTTGAACAATTGGTTAGACCCATCGACCAGCTCAAGTAACTCCTTGAAAGCGTCAATCCCGGTGTTAACATCTAATAGATTGAAGATATTATGCTTACCGCTTACATAATATTGATGAGATTTCGCATGATTCAAAGCTTTGGAGATCAAATTCGTAAAGTCAATTTGATAACCGACAATGCGCTGGATCATCAACGGAATCGAAAGTCGAACACGTTGATATGCTTCATCTAACTTCAGTCCAGCTAATTCTTGATTCATCAGTTGGTTGATTTGTTCAATATTTTCTTCGCTTAAACTAAAGTTTAACGTCACCACATCATTTTCAATCCGTCCTTGGTCGGTTACGAGCGTTGCAATATAACTATTGGAGTCTAGCGGTACCAACTTAAAGTCTTGGAAAGAATGGATATGTTGCGCTTGATCGAAGACCGTCACAGTATAGTGAGTCATCGAAGCTAAGAGATCCGCTGCCAACAAAGCGCGTTGGAAGATTGAATAATTATTGGATTGGGTCAAAGCTTTAATACTTTGCAAATCCGCTTCACTTAGCTTTAAATCGAGCTCTGGGTGATGATGAATTAAGACATCAGCATACTGTCGGTAGGCATCCAATGATGGGACCCGTCCGCTTGAAGTATGCATCTTCTTCAACAGCCCTTTACCTTCGAGCACCACCATATCATTACGAATGGTTGCCGGACTTACTTCTAACTTACTTTCACGCAAGAGCGTCCGTGAGCCAACAGGCTCAGCCGATCGGTTGTAAAGCCGCACAATCGCGTATAAGACTTCCTTCTGTCTCGATGTTAACATGTATGTCACCTCTTTATTAGCACTATACTACTCGGAGTGCTAACTATCATTATAATACAAGGTATGTCAGAATAAGTCAAGCCTTTTTGATCAAAAAAGCAAAAAAATTAGCACTCTTTTGATAAGAGTGCTAAAAAGGCTCTGTTATAGGATTTCTTCATCAAGTACTTGAACTTTATCATCATGGAAGAAGCTAAATCCTTCCCCTGCCACTTGTTGGACTTCGGTAACCGTCACAAAGGCTTTCGGATCAATCTCATGAATCACCCGCTGCGCCCGTGAAAGTTGAATTTGGTTCACCACCACATACATAATGTGTTTTTCAGCTTTAGAGTAGTAGCCGTAACCATTAATAATGGTAATACCACGGTTAATCTTATGGGCCAAGGCTTCCCCAATCGCTTCGTGTTGATCGGAGATAATCATAATGGATCGTTTTGGATTGCGTCCGTTCATAATAAAGTTAATGACACGGGACGTAATAAAGGTTGAAACAAGAGATAGTAAGGCTTTCTCTAATCCAATCACCATCGATAATGACGTAATAATAACCGCATCGATTGAGAAGAGCGCGGCTGAGACTGGTACGCCGAAAAACTTATTAATGACGAGACCAATGATATCCGTTCCCGCAGTCGTTCCACCAGCAGCTAAGACCGTTCCAACGCCGGTTCCAATTAAAATCCCGGACATAATTGGCGGTAAAATAGTATTTTGTGGGACAAAGACTGGTAATTTCACAAATTGAATAAAGAAGGACATCATCACAATAGCGTATAGTGTATAGTAGATCGTTTGCTTTTCGAGTAATTTCCAACCAATAAATAAAATTACAATATTAATCACTAAATTACTTAATGCCGGGTTAAAGCCAAAAACATAAAGTAATAACATATTAACCCCAGTGATACCGCCTTCCCCCATCTCATTTGGGATGATAGCAGAGTTTACGGCAATCGAGAAAATAAATGTGCCGATTGTAATTAAGGCGATGGTTTTGATGATATTTTTCATAGGCGGACCTCCATTAGAAAGTATTTTATTGTTTGGCAAAATATTGATGTGTCGCCTCAACATCTTGCCGTAATTGATCGATGAGTCCTTCAACATTGTCGAATTTAATCTCACCACGTAAGTAATGATGCCATTCTACTTTGACCGACTGACCGTAGATATCCTCCGAAAAGTCTAATAAGTGCACTTCGATATGCACTTGCGTGCGGTCGGTAAAGGTGACATTGTAGCCAATTGAGGCAGCACCGAGATACCACTGGCCCCCAACTTGCAGGCGCACTGCGTAAACACCGATTGCGGGTGTCAGTTGTCCAGGATCCAACGCTAAATTCGCCGTTGGAAATCCGAGTGTGCGACCACGTTTTTGGCCGTGAATGACGGTCCCGGTCGTCGTATAGATATAACCTAAATCCGAATTCGCCCGTTCCATCTCACCCGCCAAAATCGCTTGACGAATGATGGATGAGCTAATCTTCTCATTGAATTGAGTGTATTCAGGCACTTCAATAATTTCAAAGCGCCCCTGACTATGCCTTGGTAATGTCGTCATATTGGCCAGTGCCGGAATACCATAAGTATAGTCAAATCCAGCCACGACAACTTGGGCATGAAGCCCTACTAAATAATCGTCCACAAATTGTTGCGGTGTTTGCGCAGCAAATTCCGCAGTATAGTCCACAATATAGAGATAATCTACCCCGAACTGCGCCATCAATTCAATTTTTCGCCTAAGTATCGACAAATAGGGATACGCTCGATTCGCTTCGGGGTGATGTAATTGACTGGGATGCTGGTTGAAAGTCATCACCGCTAACGGTAGTTGAAGTGAGCGCGCCTTGTCTTTCGCGACTTGAATCACGCGTTGATGAGCTAAATGCACCCCATCAAAAAATCCGAGAGCGAGCACGATCGGCTGATTAGGAATTTGTGCTCGATTGAGCGGATAGGTTAATTGTATAATCTCCATAAGTGCTCCTCTCTCAACTTAAAACATGATCATCGGTTTGATCCAGTCTGGTTTTTGTGGATGTGGTTGATAAATAGCTAAGACCTTGTCTTGATAGAATAAGGCCGTCGGTTCACTCAGAGGTGTGCCAAAATAATCTCGTGGCAACACTTGCCCGTGTTGAATTTTAACCGCATCCTCCTCATTAAGCATCCGTTGCGGGAAGCGTTGGACAGCCTGTTCTAGCGAAACAATTCGAGTCGCCAATGTGTCAGATGCTTGCAGCTGCTCCACTTCTTCCAATGTCAACGCTTGTTCCGCTTGGCATCCACTGGTCTCAAGTCGAACTAATTGTGACATATGCCCAGGATAGCCTAGCTGCTTCGCTAAATCAACTGCCAAAGTCCGGACGTAAGTCCCTTTACTACAGCAGACTTCAAAGTTAAACTTGCACGTTCCTTCAACCGGATCCCCTAACGGTTGCGACAAACGTTGAAATGAACGGATGGTCACTCGACGAACCGGACGTTCAACTGGGATATTTTGACGGGTATACTCATATAACTTCATCCCGTTGACTTTGACTGCCGAATACATCGGGGGAACTTGGTCAATCTCGCCTACCATCGAAGCCATGGCTTGATCAATTGACTCGATTGATGGAGATTGTGTAACCCGAGTTCGCTCGGTAATTTGGCCGCTCGCATCTTCTGTATCTGTCGCAAAACCGAACGTCACTTCACCTCGGTAGACTTTATCCGAATCCATTAAGGTCTCAACGAGTTTAGTTCCTTTACCAAGACAGACCACCAAGACTCCTTCAACATCGGGATCTAATGTCCCGGTATGTCCGATCCGTTTCATTCGTAAGATTTTACGCAACTTAAACACCACGTCGTGGCTCGTTAGTCCCTTCTCTTTCCAAATCGGTAATAATCCGTGGTACACTTAATCCCTCCTTACAGAACGAAAAAGGCTGTGAAGGATGGTGTTCTCACAGCCTTACTCGTTTATTCTTCATCTGATTGATGAATTTGATCTAATAATTGGTCAATTCGTTGGCCGTAGTCAATTGATTGATCACGTTCAAAGCGAATGCTTGGCACTTTATAAAGTGTTAAGCGCTCGCCCAATTTACTACGAATTAAGCCTTGTACGGAATCGAGACCTGCTTGTGTTTTTTGGCGTTCGCCGGCTTTATCTGACAGCGTACTGTAATAAATAACTGCATCTTGTAAGTCCCCAGTTAAGGTCACATCTGTAATCGTGACGCCTTCTACACGTGGGTCTTTTACGTCTGAACGTAAAATATCGTTTACTTCTCGTAAAACTTCTTGTCTAACACGTCCAACACGATGATTGCTCATGCATATCCTCCTTTATTTCTGTCTGTTTCAAATTATTTCTTAACTTCAACCATATGGTATGCCTCTATAATATCGTCCACTTTAAAGTCGTTATAGTTTTCTAACATAATCCCACATTCATAACCTTGAGCGACTTCTTTCGCATCATCTTGGAATCGTTTCAAGCTTGCTAATTCACCTTCATAAATCACAATGTTGTCACGAATTAAGCGAACTAAGCTCGAACGCGTCACTTTACCATCGGTTACAAAGGATCCAGCAATGGTACCTAATTTCGATACGGTGAAGGTTTCGCGAACAATCGCTTGTCCTTGAATTTCTTCAACATATTCAGGGTCTAGCATCCCCTTCATCGCAGTTTCTACTTCGTCAATTGCACTATAGATAACGCGGTGTAGACGAATATCAATCTCTTCTTCCTCAGCCAATTGACGTGCTTGATGGGTAGGACGGACGTTAAATCCAATAATCACTGCCCCTGACGCTGACGCAAGTGTCACATCCGATTCATTAATACCACCAACGGCTTTATGAACAACATTGACTTTGACACCTTCAACTTCAATCTTTTGCAAGCTGGATGCTAAAGCTTCAACCGAACCTTGAACGTCTGCTTTAATAATCACATTAACAGACTTTAATTCGCCTTCTTGTAAGGTATCGAATAAGTTATCTAAGGTAACTTTATGGGTTAATTGACGTTGTTTTTCTTGAGCTTGTTGCTTACGTAATTCACCCGCTGCACGGGCTGATTTCTCATCTTCAAAGACAGCGAATAAGTCACCTGCTTGAGGTGCATCGTTCAATCCGGTAATTTCAACCGGCGTCGCTGGTCCTGCTTTTTGGATTCGACGACCGTGGTCGTTGACCATTGTACGGACACGTCCATAAGTGTTCCCTACTACAATTGGATCGCCGACTTTCATCGTTCCGTTTTGAACAAGTAAGGTGGCTGTGGATCCTTGGGCTTGGTCAAGACGCGCTTCAATCACAGTCCCAATGGCACGTTTATTTGGATTCGCCTTAAGTTCTTGGACTTCAGCGACTAACTGAACCATCTCAAGTAAATCATCAACATGCAAGTTCTCACGCGCTGAAATTTCTACGAAAATATTGTCGCCGCCCCAGTCTTCAGGAATAATACCGTGTTCAGTTAATTCTTGTTTAACGCGATCTGGGTTGGCAGTTGGTTTATCCATCTTATTAACGGCAATTAAGATCGGTACATCGGCAGCTTTCGCATGATTAATTGCTTCAACAGTCTGTGGCATCACGCCATCATCCGCTGCCACAACAATAATAACAATATCCGTCACGTCCGCTCCACGAGCACGCATTGTTGTAAACGCCTCGTGTCCAGGGGTATCAAGGAAGGTTACTGGTTTGTTGTTAACTTTTACTTGATACGCACCGATATGTTGCGTAATCCCCCCTGCTTCACCTGCCGTTACATGGGACTTACGGATTTGGTCAAGTAACGTTGTCTTACCATGGTCAACGTGTCCCATAATGGTAACAACCGCTGGACGTTCTTGTAAATCAGCTGGGTTATCTTCTTCCTCGAAGTAAATTTCAAGGTCACTTGTATCGACAACGACTTTTTCTTCCGGTTCAACTCCATAATCAATCGCGATTAACTCGATGACGTCTTTTGATAACGCTTGGTTTTGGTTAACCATCACGCCGTTCATCATTAATTTCTTAATGATTTCAGTCGCGTCACGGTGGAAAATCTTCGCGATATCTTGAATATTCATGCCTTCGGTATAAATTAACTTCTCAGGCAATTCTTTATGTTTACGCTCCGTTAGGCCGCTTGTCGTAGGTTTTTGTTGTTTATTACGGTTACGACGGTTGCGACGATTACGGCGATTGCCACCTGAGCGTTCTTCAGTAGTATCTTCTCGCTGATTGCGCGTACGTTTATTGTTTTTTTGATTCTTTGGTTTTGAATCGTTCGCTGATTCATTGCGCTCATCTCGACGATTTCGACGATGTTTTTTTTCCTCGCGTTTGTGAGATGATTCTTGCGCATCATTTTTCTTCGCTGCTTTCGATGGGACAGCTTTTTGATCTGAAGATTTTTTGTTCGATTTTGCTTTTGTTGATGTTGTTTCTTTTTTGGTTTTTGGTTTTTCAGCGGGAGCAGCTTGTTTTGCACCACTGTAAGCTTGTTGAATACTCTTTTCTTGTTCAGGTGTAATGGCTGACATATGGCTACCAAAGTCAATGTTTAACTTTTTCGCTTCAGCCAAGACTTCTTTACTGGTTCGATTTATTTCTTTCGCAAATTCATATACTCTCTTGGACATATATACCTCCTGTTAACTATGCGTCATATGAATCCTCGCTTTCTTGTTCATATGATAGAAACTTCTTCGCCATCCCTTGATTCGTCACCGCGACGACACTTCGCGCTTTGCCGACTGCATGACTAATTTGATAGCGGTCATACGTTAAATTAAGTGGGATATTTTGGCGTTGGCATAATTCTTGATAGCGTTGAATGGTTGCTTCACTCGCATCCGAAGCGAGAATGACAACGCGTGCCTGATTATTTTTTACGCCCGCTTCAACTTGTTCATCTCCATGAATTAGTTGCCCGGCACGTAACGCCAATCCCAACATATTTAATTGTTTATTCTGGCTCATTATAATATCTCTTGTCTCGCTTTTTGATGTTCGACATAAGCAATTAGCTCGTCATAAAAAGCTTCATCAATATCAATCCCAAATTCCGCATTAAAAATTCGCTTTTCTTTCGCTTTGTAGGCCAATTCTGGGATCAAGGCGATATAAGCACCGCGCCCATTCAATCGACCAGTTGGGTCGATGGCCACTTCATTTTGTTTATTCTTCACTATGCGGACTAATTCTTTCTTTGGGTACATCTCATGCGAGACGACACAGCGTCTCATTGGAATTTTGCGCGGTTTTGTTTGTTTCGCCATTTAACCTCTCCTTTAATTCCATATTTTAAGCATGGGTTTTGGAATGATTATTCAGTCTGTTCCGTCTGAAATTCATCCAAAAGTTCTTCGTAATCTTGTTCGCCGTCATCTTCCACTTCAGCAATTTCTTGCTCAGCTTGTTCTGGCGTAACATTTTGCTCATCAACATCCCACTCTTCCATTAATTCGTCGGAATAATGGGTTGATTCGACTTGCTCGATTTCTTCAAGTGACGGTTCGATTTCTTCAGCATTTGAGTTCGCTTCCGAGTCTTCAATTAGATCAAGCTCTTCGTCATTTGGTTCTAGTTCATCCTCAGTTGCTTGAATATAGTCATCCGGATCGAACTCAGATTCAGATTTAATATCAATCTTATAGCCTGTTAATTTAGCGGCAAGACGCGCATTTTGACCGCGTTTACCAATGGCTAGTGACAGTTGATCATCCGGTACGACCACGATACAGACATTTTCATCCAAAAAGACCACATCAAGCACGTGTGCCGGACTCATCGCATTTTTAATGAAAACCGCTGGATCCTCATCGTACTTCACAATATCCATATTTTCACCGTGCAACTCATCAACAATCAGTTGAACGCGGCTACCGCGTTGACCGACACAAGTGCCGACCGGATCGATTTGCTCATCGCGAGAATAGACCGCCACTTTCGAACGATCACCCGCTTCACGAGCCAACGCGCGAATCTCCACAATGCCATCGTAAATCTCTGGCACTTCTTGTTCAAAGAGACGCTTTAAGAAGTTCACATGCGCCCGACTGACAATCACTTGCGGCCCTTTGGTCGTCTTATCGACCGACACAACATAAACTTTAATCCGATCGTTGAAGTCAAACTCTTCCCCAGGGATTTGTTCGCGAACCGGCATCACCGCTTCAACTTTACCAATATTTACATAGACAAAGCGTGCATCGGTTCGTTCCACCACACCAGTTAAGATTTCATCTTCATAATCAATAAACTCGTTATAAATAATCTCACGTTCGGCTTCGCGGAGTTTCTGCATCACCACATGCTTCGCCGTTTGGGTCGCAATTCGACCAAAATCTTGTGGCGTCACTTCAATCTTAATCGTGTCACCAATTTCATACGCTTGATGAATTTGATGGGCTTCTTCTAAACTTATCTCAATCGTTGGGTCATAGTTCGTTTCTACGACTTCTTTAACCGAGAAGACTTTGATATCGCCCGTTTCAATATTAAATAACACTTCCACATTTTGCGCGTTCTCATAATTTTTCTTATAAGCGTGCACTAAAGCTGCTTCAATTGCTTCTTTAATAACTTCACGCGAAATACCTTTTTCAGCTTCAAGCAAATCCATTGCTTGGACTACATCTTTACTCATTAATTCACCTCAATATTAAAACTTAATCGCTAAGCGAATATTCGAGACATCCGATCTCTTTAATTCCAATTCTTTCGTGCGCGTCTTAATTCGCGTCTCGATTCGATACAGTTCATCGGTCACGGCTAACAAGACACCTTCATGAAATTTCTCACCATACTGCGGAACGTAATAGTCCAGATGGACATATTCTCCGATTGCATTTTGGATATCTTGCTCCGTTTTAAGTGGACGCTCTGCGCCTGGAGACGACACTTCTAGAAAATAAGCTTTTGGAAATGGGTCAGGCTGAATCTGATCTAGCGCCACACTAATTTGTTCACTGATTTCGGCACAATCCGAAATATCAATACCCCCAGCTTTATCCGCATAAACTCGCAAGTACCAGTTAGGTCCTTCCTTGACATACTCCATATCTACTAAATAACAATCCGCCGCTTCAATAATCGGTTCGACGACCGGCTTCACTTTATCAACGATTGAACTCATTCTTCACCTCATCCTTCTTATTCTAAAACATGAAAAAGAGCAAGCGTCACCGCTCACTCCTCCCAACGACTATTTCTTAAAACAATTGTACCACGCCTGATATGAATAATCAACACTAAGGCTTGCCGTGGATTCATCGCGGATTGTAGATCGGGATGCACCGGGGGTTGCACCTCTGATTGGTTTGGTGGGGGTGGGGCTAGACTAATTGATGGGCGTGATTGGTTTGGTGAACCCGGGGCCAGACCAATTAGCAAACTACTTTGATTTAGTGAGCCCGGGGCCAGGCTAATTATCGCGCTACTTTGGTTTGGTGGGCTCGCTGCCAGACTAATTATTGGGTAGCTTTGGTTTGGTGAACCCAGTGCCAGACCAATTATCAAGCTACTTTGGTTTGGTGAACCCAGAGCCAGACCAATCATCGAGCTACTTTGGTTTGGTGAGCTCTCTGCCAGACTAATCACCAAGCTACTTTGGTTTGGTGAGCCCGGGGCCAGACTAATTATTGGATAGATTTAGTTTGGTGAGCTCAGAGCAAGACCAATTATCAAGCTGCTTTGGTTTGGTGGGCTCGGGGCCAGACTAATTATCGGGTAACTTTGGTTTGGTGAGCTCGATGCCAGACTAATCACCAAGCTACTTTGGTTTGGTGGGCTCGCTGCCAGACTAATTATCGCGCTACTTTGGTTTGGTGAGCTCTCTGCCAGACTAATCACCAAGCTACTTTGGTTTGGTGAGCCCGGGGCCAGACTAATTATTGGATAGATTTAGTTTGGTGAGCTCAGAGCCAGACCAATATGCCGGCTACTTTAGTTTGGTGAACTCAGTACCAGACCAATCATCAAGTGGTTTGGCTTAATTTTGATCCCCTTCCTCCTTTTATTTTCTACTCTTCAATTTGCTGTATAGTTCGAGCATCTGGTCGGTATAAGGATTCTTTTCCAATTTAAAATAATAGCCTCTCTTTTCTCGTTCTAAAGTTTTAGCAAGAATCTTGTAAATCCAACCTCTATCGAGTAGTCCATCTGAAAACCGAAAAACATCCTGTGGACGAAGCGTTTCATTCGGATAGAGCGCGCTACATTCTGCAATTAGGTAATTGATTGCCAGTTTTTTCGAAATAGTATGCCCACAATGCAAACATTTAATCGTGTGCTGCATTGATTTCACACGAAAGCTCCCACAATTCAGACAGTAAACTCCACGTTTCAACTTATTAAAGTCGACTGGATTTGTATCATGAGGACTGTGCCAATCTGCAATCTGATACGCTTTTAAAATTTCATGAAGGCTCTTCGGCGAATATGCAGAATCTCCTCCTGGCGAATTAACCATTTGTCGAAAATGCTCCCGAAGTTGGTTACGTGTCATCAGCGAAACTACGTGAGTCCCGTCCGTTTCAAAACTGCCAAAGGGATGCATAAAAACTAAATGTGGTTTAACTTCCAACATAATTTTTTCTTGATGCAATATATTTTTAAAACCCTCAACAGCACGAGTAATTTGAAACAACGGGTTGTGATTTAGACGTTTTTTATCATAGAAAATCCGTCCATCATTGATTGAGCAGTGCGCGTCGTAATTTTTTACTTCGTACAAATGGATCTCGTGCTCCGTGATTAATAGCGCATCGATTTGAACAAAAGATGGGAATTCAAAAATAAAATTCTTAACTAAAATTGAGTTGTAAGGTTTAAAATTTTCAGCGATGCGATAAAAATCTTGTTCCCCATAATAACCAGCGACTAAATTTGCTAATTTATAAGTGTCCTCTCCTCGAAAAAAACGAGAAAGGTACATATTCATTTTTTGCATAGAAATTCCTCCTTAACAATAAGTACACTGAAAGGAGTCCAAATACTTTTTTATTTTATCTTTTTGGTTAAAAAGTTTATTTGTTGGAGTGGGGTTGGTTTGGTGAGTGTGGAGCGAGACTAAAATTTGATTGATATTGGTTCAGCTCACCCGAAGCTAGACCAATCCCCAAGCTACTTTGGTTTCGTGAATCCAATACCAGACCAATTAACGCTCTACTTTGGTTTGGCGGGCTCGCTGCCAGACCAATTATCAAGCTACTTTGGTTTGGTGAGCCCAATACCAGACCAATCAACAAGCCACTTTGGTTTGGTGATCCCAGTGCCAGACCAAATATCAAGCTACTTTGGTTTGGTGAGCTCAGTGCCAGACCAATCATCAAGCTACTTTGGTTTGGTGAGCTCAGTGCCAGACCAATTATCGCGTTTCTTTGGTTTGGCAACTGCTGAGCCAGACCAATTAACGCACACTTTGGTTTGGTGAGCCCAGTACCGGACCAATCAACAAGCCACTTTGGTTTGGTGATCCCAGTGCCAGACCAATCAACAAGCTACTTTGGTTTGGTGAACACGGTACCAGACCAATTATTGGGTGGTTTTGGTTTGGTGAGCTCTGTACCGGACCAATCAACAAGCTACTTTAGTTTGGCGAGCTCGCTGCCAGACCAATTAACGCTCTACTTTGGTTTGGTGAGCTCAGTGCCAAACTAATTATCGCGCTACTTTGGTTTGGCAAACCCGATGCCAGACCAATCACCAAGCTACTTTGGTCCAGCGCACCCAGAGCCAGACTAATCCCAAATCTTTTTAGTTCACCGCCCCCACCCTAGTCTGCACACAAAAAACTCCACTGTTTCCCATAAAAACAGTGGAGTTTTTGGTTTAGAACAGGCTAAGCTGGTCTTCGTCGGGTAGGTGAGAGAGGACTTGGTGGGCGTCTAAGTATTCGATGATTGACTTTGAGGCCTTACCGCGTTTTTGCAAGTCTTCTTTCGATAAGAATGGGGCTTCTTCGCGGGCTTGGACGATTTGCTCGGCCACGTTGGCTCCTAGCCCAGGCACAGCGCGAAACGGTGGGATCAAGCTATCTCCGTCGATTACAAAGTTATGCGCTTGTGAACGGTCGATGTCTACCATCTTAAAGTGGTAGCCGCGCTCGAGCATTTCATTAGCAATCTCCAGCTCAGTCAATAAGTCTTTTTCTTTTTGTGAAGCCGCGAAGCCTTTTTCGTTAATTTCTTGGATACGCTGCTTGACCATTTCCTTGCCTTGATACATGGCTGCGAGGTCAAAGTCTTTCGCCCGGACACTAAAGTAAGCACAGTAGTAGTACATCGGGTAGTAAACCTTAAAGTAAGCGACTCGCAGTGCCATTAAGACATAAGCAGCCGCATGGGCTTTCGGGAACATATATTTAATCTTCAAGCAGGAATCGATGTACCATTCTGGCACATTGTGGGCGCGCATCTCGGCGAGCCACTCGTCGGTCAGACCGCGCCCCTTCCGGACACTTTCCATAATCTTGAAAGCCACACTGTCTTCCAATCCTTGTTGCATCAGAACAACCATAATATCATCCCGACAGCCGATGACTTCCGAGAGTGGGACAATATTTTGATTGATCAAATCTTGCGCATTTCCTAACCAAACATCCGTCCCGTGAGACAGTCCAGAAATTTGTAGCAACTCGGCAAAAGTACTTGGGCGTGTCTCAGATAGCATCCCACGTACAAAGGCTGTCCCAAATTCTGGAATGCCGAGCGTACCCGTTTCAGAACCAATCTGTTCTGGTGTCACACCAAGCACTTCAGTACCTTGGAAAATCTTCATCACTTCAGTATCGACCGCTGGAATTGAGATTGGATCGATGCCGCTCAAGTCCTGTAACATCCGAATCATCGTCGGATCATCGTGACCGAGTATATCGAGTTTCAAGACGTTGTCGTGAATTGAATGGAAGTCAAAGTGAGTCGTACGCCACTCGGATCCGGTCGCATCAGCCGGATATTGAATCGGCGTAAAATCAAACACATCCTTATAATGTGGAATAACAATAATCCCGCCCGGATGCTGGCCCGTCGTCCGCTTGACGCCTTCAATTCCCTTCGCAATTCGCTCCCGCTCTGCTTGCGGCAAGTACATTGCATGCTTCTCCAAATAGCCGTTAATATAACCGTGAGCGGTCTTATTAGCAACCGTTCCGATGGTCCCAGCACGGTAGACATAATCTACCCCGAAAAGGTCTTTAGTATAGGCGTGGGCTTGACTTTGATATTCCCCTGAGAAGTTCAAGTCGATATCGGGAACTTTATCCCCGTAAAATCCAAGGAACGTCTCAAACGGAATATCTTGCCCTTCTTTACATAGTTTTTCACCACATTTTGGACATTGTTTATCGGGCAAATCATAGCCGGATTTGGCTGAAGAACCATCGGTAAAGAACTCGCTAAATTGACACGATGGACAGTAGTAGTGCGGCGCTAAAGGATTGACCTCGGTAATTCCCGTTAAAGTCGCCACCAAACTCGATCCAACCGATCCCCTCGAACCGACTAAGTAGCCGTCATCATTACTTTTCTTCACTAATTTTTGTGAGATTAAATAAATTACCGCAAAACCGTGTTTAATAATACTATCGAGTTCTTTTTGAATTCGCGCTTCTACAATTTCCGGCAGTGGATTGCCATAGAGCTCGTAGGCTTTATTATAAGTTAACTCACGAATTTCTTCGTCAGCTCCCTCAATCACTGGTGGATATAGTTCCGAATGGATGACTTCCACCTCTTCGATTAAGTCCGCAATGTGATGGGTTGTATCGACCACAATTTGTTGGGCTTTCTCTTCCGAAATAAAATCAAACTCCGCTAACATCTCATCAGTCGTTCGGAAATGAACTGGCGGCAAGTGGATTTCACGGTTCAAGTTCGCTTTCATCGACCCCTGTAAAACTTCACGGTAAATCGCATCTTCAGGATTCAAATAATGAACGTTTCCAGTAACTACGACCGGCTTATCCAGTTCTTCTCCTAGTCGAATCATATTTTCTAAAATATGATAAACATCTTCTTGATGACGAATTAGACCGTCTTTAACCAATGGTTCATAGACACTCGGTGGCTGAATTTCAACATAGTCGTAATATTCAGCGAGTTCCTTTGCTTCGTCATACCCTTCTTGCATCATGGCGGTGAAGACTTCACCTGAGGCGCAAGCCGTTCCGATTAATAAGTCCTCGCGATATTGATTCAATAAACTGCGTGGAATTCGTGGAACACGATAGAAATAATCCACATTCGAATGTGAAACGAGCTTAAATAAGTCCTTCAAGCCCGCATTGTTTTTAACCAACAAAATGGCGTGAAACGGACGGCCTTGTTTATAGGCATCCCCTTGTCCTAACTGATTATTTAATTGATCGTGTTGGGTCATTTGGAATTGCTCTTGAGCCTGTTCCAATAATTTATAGAGCAAATAGCCTGTCGCTTCCGAGTCGTAGACCGCTCGGTGATGGTGCTCTAAGTGAATATTGTAGCGCTTGACCAATTGACCTAACCCGTGCGAACCGAAATTCGGATTCACGAGACGCGATAATTCCAGCGTATCGATGGCTGGCTGAGGTGTCGCATCAAGTCCGATTTTATCGTAAGATTTCATAATAAAATTAATATCAAATTTCGCATTGTGTGCGACTAGAATACTTCCTTGAGCAAAAGCTTGAAACTTCCCTAAGACGTCGGCTAATTTTGGTGCATCCTTCACGTCATGGTCGGTAATACTGGTCAGTTGGGTAATATTCGCTGGAATCGGGTAACCAGGGTTGACAAACGTCTCAAAGCGATCAATCACTTGCCCGCCTTGCATCTTGACGGCCCCAATTTCAATGATATCGTCATAAATAGCAGAAAGTCCGGTCGTTTCAATATCGAAGACCACATAGGTAGCCTCCGCTAATTCGATCGGTGCACTCTCATAAGCCACTTCCGCTCCATCGTTCACAATATTGGCTTCAAGCCCATAAATCACTTTAATACCGGCGTCTTTACCTGCCACATATGCTTCGGGGAACGCTTGAACCCCACCGTGATCCGTGATCGCAATCGCTTTGTGTCCCCAAGCAGCAGCCTGTTTAATTAAATCTTTGGCAGAGTTGGTCGCATCAAGTTGACTCATTTGCGTATGGGCATGCAACTCAATCCGACGACAATCTTCAGGCGCTTGATCTTGACGCGAGGCTTTTATAATTTTACGAATACTGCGCGGGGCAAAGGTTAATTCATTCGAGAAACGGTCAATGGTTACGTCCCCTTCCGCTCGAATCCATTCTCCTTCCTTAAACTGCTCTAACTTTTCTAATGGATTGCGTCGATTGGAGAACATCTTCAACGTAATCGAACTTGTATAATCCGTTAGATTCATCATTAACAGGTGCGACCCCGAACGAAGTGCACGTAAGTCAATACTAAAGATACGTCCTTCAATGACCACGTTATTTTGCGGTTGATCTAATTCAACAAGCGGAATCGCTAACTTATTCGAAGGTTCACGCCCAATCAATAAATCTTCATCTTGTGGCGCTTCTTTGTGCGGCGCTTGTTGTTCACGTGCTTTTTCAATTTCAAGCGCAGCAATTCGATTGGCTTCGTCTTCTTCATTCAAACGTTGCAATGTTTTTTGCGACATTTGTTCATAGCGCGTCTCATCCAAATAGACTTCAAAAGTATAATCAGCTAGCCCCGCTTGTTTAAACCTTGCTAATAATAGTGGTTCGTAATGCGTCTGGAAAGTTTGAATATATTGAGCACTTGGTACACCCAGCCGGATCATTGAGGGGTCAACCATTAAAGCACTTTGGTGTAACATGGTTCTTAATAACGGTAAATCACTGGCACAAGAGTGCATAATTGCTTGAGCATACGCAGCTAACGACTGAGACGTTGGCGTTTCTTGGTATTCCCACCAAATTTCAACCGAACCCATTTGTTGGAAATATTCCCGCATCACTTGTTCAAAATACACAAACTGATCGACGGGTACTTGATTCGGTGTTAAAAAATGAAAATGCCAAGTCCGAGACTGAACTAACATCTCAACTTTTGTTAATTCTGTTCGAGATAAAGTTTCCAGCAAGTCTGAATCATTAATCTTTAAGTGATCTAATAATAATTCAAATAAGTGCCGATTTTTCGACATAAATCCCCCTCCTATTCGCTAAGTTCAAATGAAAACAGGCATTTCGTTTCAGCGAGATGCCTGATAATATTTGACTAGAAAAATGCTCTCATAATATCATTCCAAGTAACGGCAATCATTAAAATAATCATAATGACCGCACCAATCAAGGTGATTATACCTTCTTTCGATTGGGAAAGTGGCTTGCCTCGAACGAGTTCAATTAAGTTTAAGACAATCTTACCGCCATCCAGCGCTGGAATTGGGAATAAGTTGACTGCCCCAATATTCGCTGATAGCATCGCTAAGAACCATACCATCGTACTGAAGCCTGATTGAACGACTTGACCGGTCATTTGAGCAATCGCGACTGGACCCCCAAGATTATTTAAGTTAAATCCTCGGACAAACATGCCGCCAATCATCGCCAATACGCCGGTAGCAACTTGCCATGTCTCACTAAACCCATAGGCTAGTTTATCTAAAAAGCCGGTCTTGCGCGATACATGAATACCAATTTGACCGTAGGATTGCTCGGTTGCTTCATCGATCACTTTGTTAATTGTAATCATTTCTTCATGGGTTGCACCGTCCCGTTCATAGCTAATCGGCACTGTCTCACCCGGTAATTGTTTAATTTGACTAATTAGTTCTTGCCAATTATTCACCGATTGGTCATTGATTGATACAATCCGGTCTCCAGCGACTAAGCCGGCCGCTTCAGCAGGCGAACCTGCAACAACGTCTCCAACCGTATTCTCATTACTTGGAATTCCCCCAACCAAAAAGGCAAATAACGTAAAGCAAACAATCGATAATAAAAAATTATTCACAGGACCCATCACATTGGTTAAAATTTTACTTGATACTGAAGCCGCCTCATAGCGTTGCTCGTAAGGCGCTACCCGCAAGCTCGTACCGTCGGGCTGAATAATCCGACAATCTGGGGAAACTGAATAAACTTGCATTTCCTCTTGCCCCACCGGGAGCCCTTCAATCGTCATTTGATGAACTAAATCAAAATCATTCACCCGAATCGGTAAACTTTCGTCCGACACATGTTGACGTAGATCAATCGCTTGGACAATCCCTGCCTCATCTAAAGTCAAACTCACTTCCATACCCGGCTGAATCTCTTCCTCTTCATAGAGTCCAGCTAGACGCACATACCCCCCAAGCGGCAACATCCGTAAGGTATAAGTCGTTCCTTGATCATCTTGCGTTGAGAAAAGTTTCGGACCCATCCCAATCGCAAACTCACGCGCTTGAATCCCACGCTTACGCGCCATTAAGAAGTGACCTAATTCATGAATAATCACGATAATCGAAAATATCACTAAAAATACAATCATTGTTTTCAAATCCGACACCTAACCTATCTTGTAAAATTTACCCATAACATTAAGATAATACTCGCAAACAATGTACTATCAAACCGGTCTAAAATACCTCCATGACCGGGAATCAATCGTCCCGAATCTTTCACTTGGAAATGACGCTTCATCGCAGACTCTACTAAGTCACCAAATTGTCCAATAAATGAGACTGCAACAATTAAGAACCAGTTGGTCTGATTAATTGCGATGGGAGGCTGAACCGTATAGAGATAGATAATCCCTACAATTAATGCAATAACGGTTCCTCCAAACGCTCCTTCAATCGTCTTATTTGGACTAATCTTTGGCGCTAACGCTTGCTTACCAATCGCTCGCCCAACACAGTAAGCGCCAATATCCGTCGCCCAAACAATCGCGAATAAAAACATTAACGAAGATAATCCCGCATCTCGCATTCTAATTAACGTCTGAAAGCCAAGGCCGAGATAAAACATCGCTAAGACGAGAACAGCTGCTTTTTCAATATTAAATCGTTCTGGATCAAACACCGTGATTGTCATTAAAGCAACCATTGAGATATAGAGAACATTCTGTGTCATCCCTGTTGTAACCCAGCTTGGCCAATAATAGTGCGGAATTAAAACGGCTGTCAAACCAAGCGAAGAGATAAAGCCGATATAACTTTGGTAATTCAGCTTCATCATCGAACAAAATTCTTGCATGCCAATTAAGCCTAATAACCAAATAAATAACATAAAGTACGTTCCCCCCAATAGTATGAAAGGAACAAACACGCATAGCGCCGCAATGGCGCTAATCACGCGCACTTTCATATGAGACCCTCCTCTTCTAGACTAAAGCTTCCCATAACGACGATGGCGTTCAGCGTAACTTGCTAAAGCTAGTTCAAATTCTTTCTCTTTAAAATCAGGCCAATAAACGTCGGTAAAATAAAATTCACTATATGCTGCTTCCCATAGCAAAAAGTTACTTAGACGTAATTCACCACTCGTTCGAATAATTAAATCAGGACATTGTAATTCCCCTAACTTTGCAGTCGCTAAATTTCGACTCAATCGCTCTTCAGTTAGTGGCTGCGTAGCACCTTCCTCTATATATTGGTTGACCGCATGGACAATATCATAACGTGCCCCATAGTTAATCGCAAAATTCAAAATCATGCCATCACAATGCGCTGTCCGCTGACGTGCCTCTTCGATGGCTGATTGGGTCTTATCCGGCAGCTGCTCGAGAGCACCGATTGCTTGAATTTGAATGTTATTTTCAATCGCTTCAGGAACAAATTTTTCAAAAAACTCAAAAGGCAATTCCATTAAATAGTTAACTTCTGCTTCCGGTCGATTCCAGTTTTCCGTTGAAAAAGCATAAAGCGTTAGAACTTCGATGCCCTTCTGACTTGCTATAGCCGCTATCGTACGAATATTTTTAGCACCTTCTCGATGACCAACGTTCCGTGGCATCCAGCGTTTTTTTGCCCAGCGACCATTGCCATCCATGATCATCGCAACGTGCTGAGGGACCTTGTTTGGATTCATAATATCATCTTTCTGAATGTTTTCTCGTTTGCTTTATCGAATTCTATCTAATTATAGCAAACTATTCGCTATGTGAGAAACATTAAACGAATTCATTCGATTCATTTCTTGATTCGCAATAAAAAAACCCTTCAAAAACGAAGGGATAATCATTTATAAATAACTTATTTCGCGTCATATTGATCGAATCGGTAATAAGGACGGAATTCTTCCGGCGCCTGTTCTACCGTTAAGCGATGGACAACCAATTCTGCTGAATCCTTTGAAGTTTCACCATTCCAACTAAATAAAAAGCGAAAATCAATATGGTGATGGACACCTTCGGCTTTGGCAGGATTAGCGGGAATTGAATGTTGATTAATATCAATCAACTGACCTGAAATGGATGGATTCAAGCGATAACCTGTCTCCTCATGAAACTCACGACGAGCGGCCTCCTCAAAGGTCTCGCCCACTTCGACATGACCTGCGGGTAATAACAATCGGTGCAAATAAGGATGTTCAATAAAGAATGCACGACCATGTTGACAAACAAAAGCTGACGCAGTAAAGTGTAGCTTCGTTGAACGGTCAATCAATGATTCAGCGGAAAGTTGTTCAATTTGCTCCGCCATCGCCATTAATTGTGCTTGATCCACCCAAGGATAAGCTTGTTCTTTTACTTGTTCGATTGCTACTTTCGCAGCTTCTTTAATATTCATCACGCCACATCCTTCTGACGCATTTAATAAGGTGGAATGACCCCAATATAATAATCGGATCGTGTTGTCGGTCTAACGCATCAGTTACAGCCTCTCGTGGATCCGTAAAGGTTGGCGCTTCAATGCCTTCTGCTTTAAATATTTTTGCTAATTCATCAACTGGTAATGTTCGCTCTGGGAAATCCGGTTGCGTCAAGATAAAATCTGCATCAAGTTGATCCAACAAATGCACCATCGCAGTTACATCTTTATCCTTGAGAAAACCACAGATAACGTGTAGGCGTTGTCCCTTAAATTCACGTTGCAATGTTTCAACCGTTGCAGCAACAGCATCCAAATTATGGCACGCATCCAAAATGATCGTCGGCTCAGAGCTTACACGTTCATATCGACCAGGGAGTGAAATCTCTTTTAACACTGTTTTTAAATGATCCGGATCCAATACATATCCTTGCGCTGTTAACCAAGCTTGATAGAACAACATCGCCGTAGTTAAATTCTCAGCTTGAAAATTCCCGCGCAAGCCTAATTGCATCTTAAAAGGTTCCACGTTTGGTAGTGCGACTTGATAAGTCGATCCCTCTTGCAATTTTGTTAAAGGCTTTGCTAAATAAATCCACGAATTATCGAATTCGTCGGCTCGCTCAATCAACGCCTTAACAACCTCTGGCTGCTGGTTAGGTGCAATAATCACGGTCTGATTCGGACGCATAATTCCGGCTTTTGTCTGAGCAATCTCTTCAATGGTGTCCCCTAGTAAGTTCACATGATCAAGCCCAATCTTTGTGAAAATGCTATACTCACTTCGCCCAATCGCATTGGTGGCGTCCAATTCGCCGCCTAAGCCACATTCTAGCACAACCCAATCACACGCTTCTTGCGCAAAGTAACACAGCGCAACGACAAAGGTTAATTCAAACTGGGATAATCGCTGCTCGTCCGGAAGATTTAACCCAGACTCAACTTGCGAAATTTTATTGAGCAAGACTTGAAATGTTGACGCATCTATAAGTTGTCCATCTACTTGAACCGACTCACGTTCGCTATATAAATGCGGACTTGTAAATAACCCGACCCGCATTCCGTGACTTCTTAGAAGTTGGGCAATCATAGTCGATGTAGACCCTTTCCCATTCGTTCCAGCTAAATGGACGATCTTAACTTTTTGGTCAGGATTGCCTAAAGCTTGAATCACTTGGCGAAGGGGTGCCAAACGGTCTCCCTGACCATAAAGCATGGCAGGAATCTGTTCAGATAAATCAGACATTATTGACCCACCCTCGGAATTGATTGTAAGAATTCATTACGTAATTGCGCATTATTCTTGAATTCACCAGCATAGAAAGTCGTTCGAGTCGTTGAATTCACTTTTTGAACTCCGCGCATCTCGACACACATATGGCGTGCATCTACGATCACTGCTACACCACGCGCTTTGGTAATATCCATTAGAATTTGACCGACATCACGGGTAATATTTTCTTGAACGTTCAATTTTCGTGAGACGTAATCCACTAGACGTGGGATTTTGGATAAGCCAATAATTTGTCCCTCAGCCGGTAAATAAGCTACTGATACGGTACCAAAGAAAGGTAACATATGGTGCTCACACATTGAGTAAAATGGAATATTATTGACCGAGACCATTTCATTATCTTCACAAAATTCTGTAGGGAACATTTTCCCTTCAGTAAATTCACTTAAACGAGTGGAACCCGTAATAAAGTCTAATGCTTTGGCTACTCGTTTTGGTGTTTCGACTAACCCTTCACGATCTGGATCTTCTCCAATCTCAATCAAAATCTCACGCACTAACTCCTCAATTTTCGTTAAATTCATTTCTGTCATTTACTTCACTCTTTCTATGCTTTGATCTGTATTTGATTCTAAGTGTTCGATGGCTTGTTGGACTTTCTCAAATTGGTAAAAGTCCGCATCGATAATTTCTACTAACGGTACTAATACAAATAAACGGTTAAACACTTCTGCATGGGGAATCGTTAATTTTGGATCGGGCATCAATACTTTATCGAAGAATAAAATATCGATATCGATCGTACGAGGCCCCCAATGAATTAGGCGTTTACGATGTAATTGAGATTCAACTTGATGGATATACTCGAGCAATTCATACGGATCGAGTGACGTCTCAATATGCATCGCTTGATTAATAAAGTCATCTTGTATTACGCCTCCCACCGGTGAAGTTTGATAATCGCCAGATACTTTGATGACGTTAATTTGTGGGTGTTGTTCGAGTAATGTTTGAGCTTTTTGCAAGTTCCCTTGCCGATCACCCATATTCGAACCTAAACTTAAATATACTTGATGCATTGCTTACGCCTCCAATTCAATCTCGGCACTGTCCAAAATTCCTTCAATCGGCAGTTGAAGTTTGCGGACATTGACTTTCACTTTCTCAATTTTATCTGGACTAGCTTTTTTGATTAGCTTCACAATATCAAATGCCAGCGTCTCAATCAGGTCAGCTCGAGTTTCTTCAATATAAGCCGCAATAATATCATAGAAATGCGCATAAGAGACTGTCTCATCTAATTGGTCTTGTTGAATTTCATTTTTAATCGTTACAGTTAAATCAATCGCAATCCGTTGTCCCAACACTTTCTCTTCTGGAAACACCCCAATATGCGAGTGAAATAGCATATTATTTAATTTTATTTTAAACATAGTCTCTCCTTACTTTTTCTGATAAGCTCCAAAGTTTTGATCCTCTAATTGATCGGCTAAGCGAATATTCGACCCAATTAGACTAGCAATAACGTGCTCTTGCGCGACATGCACCCGAACGACTTCGACCCCCATATAAGCAGCAATCGCCGTTAAGGAGGCAGAAGCTTCATCACGCAGTTTAAATCCTTCTTCCGTTTCAGTATCGACATTATAGCCCGCTTCAGCTAACGTATTTTGAATAAATCGTTTGCGCGAAACACCTAAAAAGCATGGATAGCCCCAACGGTGAATTTGTCCGACTTCTTTAACCAGATGATAGTTTTCTCGTTTGGTTAAGCCAAAACCAATGCCTGGATCTAACATCAGACGGTCCGATGAGAGCCCCGAATTTTGGGCGATTTCTAACGTTTTATCGAAATAAATTTCCATTAAAGCTAAGTCATCTAATGTCGCAAAGTCTTCTAACTCCTTGGCCGAAAAAATCCCTTCAGCACCAAACTGCGGAAAAATCTTCGCGGACGGATGATCGGGTCTAACAATCACCGGATTAAACATCGCAATACAACCGACATTTGAAGAAGCAATCACTTGCGCCATGTTGGGGTCTCCAAGTAGTCCGGTAATATCATTAATGATATCCGCCCCGGCTTCAATCGCAGCTTTAGCTACGGGTGCTTTCCAAGTATCTATTGAAATAATCACATCGGATTGTTCACGTAATTGGCGAATCACAGGAACGACGCGATTAATTTCTTCTTCGATTTCGACATAGGTTGACCCTGGCCGAGTCGACTCCCCGCCAATATCAATCATCTGACATCCAGCTTCGATTAATTCCATAGCGCGGTTAACTGCCTTCTCTACGCCAAACCATTGGCCACCATCGGAGAAAGAATCCGGTGTGACATTGACGATACCACAAATCATCGTAGAATCGCCATGACGAATCACCGAATCTTTAAAGTAAAAGTCTTGAACTTTATCTTTTATTTTCATCTATATCCCTCAAATTCTTATGAATTCATCAGAAAAAGAGCACCTTAGTTATACTAAGGTGCCCCCGCAACCGATAACAGCGGAGGCAATGGCCGACCGCGCGCACGAAGCACTTCGTCCACTGGCAACATCCCATCCAGTGGCACTTAACGTAGACCATTTACTCTGTTCTTACTTCTTCATTGTAGACGTTTTGTCACCGTATTACAAACATAAAGGCTAGCTAAATCAAGGTTATTTGTCGGATACATCGGCCTTTTTGATACATCGGCATAATTATGATAGCACTATCAAAGATTGTGAAAAAAATTCAATGCGTTGTACCATTGATTACTCCTAATTATCATTTTATTCTTCATGCACTAATTGATAATATGAAATTCATGATTGAAACCGTTTTTTTGTGTGGTATGATATTATAAAGCTAAATATTTATAGCTTTACAATTTTGCAAGGTTTATTAGAAAGGAATGAAGTAGATGAAAAAGCGATGGATAAAGTTTTGTTTACTACTGATGAGCGTTGTTATGATAAGTTGGCATATCGATTCTGTTGAGGCGAAAGAAATCAATTACGCCGATTTTATTGGCACCTATCAAGTTGATAAAGATTCACAGTTACAATATCTGGAAATCACTGAAGATGCTGTCATATTATATTCTAACGAATATAACCCATTTGGTGCGGTTGAATCGAAGGATCCTTATCACTTATTACTAGAAGCGATTTACAATTTGATCGTTAATCCACATTTATCTTCCTATGTTGATCCAACGGATCAGCAAGATTCACCTGAAGTCACAATCGAATGCCTTCCATATGATGATGAGTCTGCGAAAGAATTTACTTTTGAAACCGACTATCTCACCCGCATAGAAGCGGAACCCGACTACTTTATTTCAAAATCCACTGAAAAATTTAAGATTAAACTTAACCAGAATCATGCTTCGCTCTTACTTCAACTTAACGAAGACGGAGACTTAGAAGACACGGAATCACAAATTACTTTCAAACGAATTGACGTTCCGACGGAATAAAATTCTTACAAAATAAAAGACAGCACGCTGAACCATCAGCGTGCTGTTTGTATGATAAAAGATTAGTCGTTCATAATTTCGTCGATTTTTTCTTCGGCCAATTTATCGATTTCTTTGGTTGATTGGTCAGTAATTTTTTGAATTTCTTCTTCGTAGTTACGTAATTCGTCTTCGGTTAATTCTTTGTTCTTTTCAGCTTTTTTCGCTTCATCGATACTATCACGACGAATATTACGAACTGCGATTTTCGCATTTTCTTGTTCTTTACCAACAACTTTGGATAATTCTTGACGACGCTCTTTTGTTAGCGCAGGAATAATCAGACGAATCACATTCCCATCGTTTGAAGGGGTGATACCGACATCACTTTGAAGAATCGCTTTTTCGATTTCGCCTAGACTTGATTTGTCATAAGGTGTAATCACGAGCATGCGCGCTTCTGGGCTTGCGATACTTGCTAATTGGTTCAATGGCGTAGGCGCTCCATAATATTGGACTTGCACTCGGTCTAAAATTGACGCATTAGCGCGTCCAGCACGAATCGTTCCAAGTTCACGTTGGAATGATTCAATTGATTTACTCATACGCTCACGTGTTGTTTTTAATAATTCACTTGAGTTCATAATTTCCTCCTGAATAAGTTGTATCTTAATAAGTTAATTATATATTACGGCTGACTGTAGTTCCAATGTTTTCGCCCATCACCGCACGGCGAATATTACCAGGTTCGTTAAGATTGAAAACAACTAATGGGATGTCATTATCCATACTTAATGAGCTAGCTGTAGCATCCATCACTTTCAATCCTTTATTAATCACATCTAGATGTGTTAAATTCTCATATTTTTGAGCTTGTTCGTTAAAGCGTGGATCTGAATCGTAGACACCGTCTACATTATTTTTTGCCATTAAGATGACATCCGCATTCATTTCAGCTGCACGAAGCGCAGCTGTTGTATCTGTCGTAAAGAATGGATTCCCCGTTCCCCCAGCAAAGATGACAACACGCCCTTTTTCTAGGTGACGGATCGCACGACGACGAATATAGAGTTCGGCAACTTCACGCATTTCGATTGAAGTTTGGACGCGGGTCGGAACTCCTTCGTTTTCCAACACATCTTGTAAAGCTAGAGCATTCATTACTGTGGCTAACATCCCCATGTAATCAGCTTGCGAGCGTTCCATGCCCATTTCTTCACCGATTTTTCCACGCCAAATATTACCTCCGCCTACAACGACCGCAATTTCAACGCCCAAATCGTGAACAGATTTAAACTCTTCAGCCATTAATTTTAAGGTTGGTGGATGAATCCCAAATCCTTGTTCACCTGCCATGGCTTCGCCACTTAACTTCAGTACGACCCGATGATACTTCGGTGTTTCACTCATCTCATTACATCCTTTCTTGTCTTTGAAAAAAGTCCCAGCGAACTGGGACTGGATCGATTAATTATTGTTTCATTTGTTGAGCGACTTCTTCAGCGAAGTTGTCTTGGCGTTTTTCCATGCCTTCTCCAACTGTGTAGCGGATGAATGTTTCGATGGTTCCACCTTTATCTCCAACATACTTACCAACCGTTACATCGTTATCTTTAACGAATGGTTGCTCAGTTAAGCTGATTTCGCCTAAGAATTTATGCATACGTCCGTCGATCATTTTTTCAACGATGTTTGCTGGTTTACCTTCATTTAGGGCAATTTCAGTTTGGATTTTCTTCTCATGTTCTACAACATCAGCTGGAACTTCATCTGGTGAAGTGTAACGAGGTTTCATCGCTGCAACGTGCATTGATACGTCACGTGCTACATCTTCGTCTGCTAAGCCTTTAATTAAAGTAATAACAGAGATTTGACCATTGTTATGGCTGTATGCACCAAATGAGTCGCCATCTTCTTTCGTTAATAAATCGAAACGACGGAATGAGATTTTCTCACCAATTGTGTTTGTCGCATCCGTAATTAAATCTGCAATGCTCTTACCATCGATTTCAACCGCTAAAGCAGCATCTAAATCAGCAGGTTGCGCTTTAACTAAAGCTTGAGCAATATCATCAACTAATTTAACGAATTTTTCGTTCTTAGAAACGAAGTCTGTTTCTGAGTTGATTTCAACGATTGCTGCGTGATTTCCATCAATTGCCATCGCAGATAAACCTTCAGCCGCAATACGGTCTGCTTTCTTAGCAGCCTTTGCTAGTCCTTTTTCACGTAGGTGGTCGATTGCTTTCTCGATGTCGCCTTCTACTTCAACGAGAGCTTTCTTCGCATCCATCATACCTACACCGGTTAAATCACGTAACTCTTTAACTAATTGCGCTGTAATTTTTGCCATTTGAGTTCCTCCTATAAATTTTATCTTAATAAAAACTGTCTTAACACAGGGCTAGGTACCTCTACCTGTGCATGCGTCCTGAATTAAGACAGTATCTTCGTTACTTATAAATTATTCTGCTGATTCCTCAGTCGACTCTTCATTTGTTTCTTCTGTTGATTCTTCTGATTCGAATAAGTTATCAAAGAAATCTTTATCTGAAGACTCTTCGCTACCTTCTTCATGGCTTACACCTTGATTACCTTCAACCACTGCATCAGCGATTGCTGTTGTAATTAATTTGATAGCACGAATTGCATCATCGTTAGATGGAATCACATAATCCACTTCTTCAGGGTCACAGTTTGTGTCAACCATTCCTACAAGTGGAATATTTAATTTGCGTGCTTCTTTCACTGCAATTTGCTCTTTACGTGGGTCTACAATGTAGATCACGTCTGGTAAGCGTGGCATATCTTTAATTCCGCCTAAGTTTTGCTCTAAACGATCTAATTCTTTACGTAATTCTTGAACTTCTTTCTTAGGTAATACATCGAAAGTTCCGTCTTGTTCCATTTCTTCAATGCGTTTTAGACGTTTAATACTTTGTTGGATGGTTTCCCAGTTCGTTAACAATCCACCTAACCAACGATGGTTGATGTAATATTGTCCTGAACGTTTCGCTTGCTCTTCAATGGATTGAGCTGCTTGTTTCTTCGTTCCTACGAATAATACAATTCCACCATTTGAGACTTCATCACGTACAAAGTTGTATGCTTTGTCAACTAATTTCACGGTTTGTTGTAAATCGATAATGTAGATACCATTACGCTCTGTAAAGATGTAAGGTTTCATTTTTGGATCCCAACGACGTGTTTGGTGTCCGAAATGAACACCGGCTTCTAACAATTGTTTCATTGAAATAACTGCCATAATATTTCTCCTTTTTGGTTTTTATTTTCCTCCGAATAATTCATCTCATTCACTGACTCGTGAGAGTACCCAGTAAATCATCCTTATTCGTGTGAATTTGGTGTTTTAACACCGTTAGTAATCATACCTTAAATAGACGTGGATTACAAGCCTTATCAAGGTGTTTGTTAATTTTTTTCATCGTTTTTGACTTCTTTTTCACGATAAAGTTCCGAACTGTTCTTCATGACTTCGGATAATTCTTGTTCGGGCGAAATTGAAGCGCCACGATCACGACGATAGGCTATGTCGCGGTGGATAATCGCAGATAGAGCCGAGAACAATGGAACAAAAAGAATCATCCCCGGAATTCCGAATAATCCCCCACCAATGGTCACGGCAACAATAACCCATAGCGCAGGGAGGCCAATCGAATCTCCCACGACACGTGGATAAAGTAAATTTCCTTCGATCTGGTTCACCATAATCATAAAGACTACGTATCCTAACGCTTGAATCGGCGATTGGACAAAAATCAACATGAAACCAATTCCTGTTGCAATAAATGCCCCAATATAAGGGATGAGTGCTGTAACTCCGGTTAGGACCCCAAGCATTGCCGGGTATGGGAAGCGCAGTAGGAATAAACCTACAGCAACCATAACCCCTTCAATCGTTGCGGAAGTAAGTGTTCCAACAAAGAAGCCTTTGAATGAATCATTTAAAATACGTGCTACATACATAATTTGATTATGTAAACGTGAAGGCAGATAAGTCTCGGATAATAATACGAGTTGATATTGTAACTTCTCTTTATTCGAAAGCATAAAAATACTTAAAACAAAGGATAAAAAGAAATTGAAAATAAAACCTACCGTATTCCCAATCGTTGAAATGGTTCCATCGATGACGTTACTAGTGATGGAGTTCAAGAAACTGATTGCATTTTGTGTAATACTATTCCAATTGAAGTTTAGCTGTCCCAATACTTCTTGTAATTGTGGGAAACGTTCTTCAAGCGACATTCCCCAATCCCGTATGCTCATGATGAAATTCGGTAAAGTATTAATAATCATTGAGATAACCCCAATTAATTGGGGAATAACTAAGTAAAATACTAAAAAGATAAAGAGTAAAATAACAATGATCGACGTTGCAATACTTACAGGTCGCCGTGTTCGTTTTACCCAAGTA
The DNA here is from genome assembly GCF_002847645.1 of Falseniella ignava. Lineage (NCBI taxonomy): Bacteria > Bacillati > Bacillota > Bacilli > Lactobacillales > Aerococcaceae > Falseniella > Falseniella ignava. The sequence goes on along the minus strand of NZ_PKHE01000003.1, from coordinate 90,799 downwards.
TCCTCACGGTCCGGGAAATAAATTTCCTCAATCTTAGTCATCGGAATATTTAAAATATAAGCCATCGCGGCGCCAATAATAATTGGCATTAATACCGCAATTAAATGATTAAATGTCGCTAGGACGTTACCAAAATAACGGATTAAAAGAAACAACAAGCCACTGAATAAAATAATTTTAATAATAGATTTTTCTGTCTTTTCTGGTTCACGAAAGAATGACATCTGATTCCTCCTTTCTATTCTAATATGTATAAACTAACTGAAAAAAACATAAATTTCAATCAAAAAAACAACAGACTGGCAGAAAAACTACCAGTCTGAGTCATTCTATTAGATTAATTTAAAATCTAACTGATGTTCACTAAGTTCGACATCCACCGTCGCATGTGGAGGAACCTCGCCAGCAATAATGCGTTTAGCAAGCGGCGTCTCCAATTCTCGTGTAATAAAGCGCTCAAGCGGACGTGCTCCGTAAATTGGGTCATAACCATTATCAGCGATCCAATCAATCGCAGACGGCTCCATTTGAAGATGAATATCTTGTCCTTCAAGACGTAAGGTCAATTGGTTAATCATCTTATGGACAATGCCTGTCATATCTTCTCTTGTTAATGGTTTGAATAGCACGGTATCATCGATACGATTTAAAAATTCAGGTTTAAAGTGTGCTTTAAGTTCAGCTTGAACCGCATTTTGTGCACTTTCTTCGATGGTCCCATCTTCATTCAATCCATCTAAGAGCAAATGACTACCGATGTTACTTGTCATAATGATGACCGTATTTTTAAAGTCAACTAAATGCCCTTTCGAATCGGTTAATCGACCATCATCCAGTACTTGTAATAAAATATTAAAGACATCTGGGTGAGCTTTTTCAATCTCATCAAGAAGTACAATCGTATATGGGCTACGACGTACTGCTTCGGTTAATTGTCCTCCTTCTTCATGTCCTACATAGCCTGGAGGTGCTCCCACTAAGCGTGATACGGTATGTTTTTCCATATACTCACTCATATCAATTCGGATCATATGATCTTCTGAATTAAAGAGTGCTTCAGCCAATGCTTTTGCTAATTCCGTCTTACCAACTCCAGTAGGTCCTAAGAATAGGAAGGAGCCAATCGGTTTCCGTGGATCTTGGATGCCTGCTCGCGATCTTAAGACGGCTTCATAGACTTTATTCACCGCTTCATCTTGTCCGATTACTCGTTCTTTTAAAGTTTCATCGAGTGTTAGCAATTTAGCTCGTTCCCCTTCAACAATTTTATTGACAGGAATCCCGGTAATCCGACCAACAACTTTTGCAATTTCTTCTTCTGTAACCGATTCTTGGGTTAAGCGTGAATCAACGTATTCTTCAGCTTGATGTTCTTCTAAATCCGCTAATTCTTTTTCAAGTCCTGGAATGACACCATGTTGCAGTTGCGCTGCCCGCTCTAAATCATATTGAGCTTGGGCATTTTCTAATTCACGACGTGCTTCATCAAGTTCTTCCCGTTTATCACGGACTTGATTAGTTGCTGCTTTCTCAACTTCCCAACGTGCTTTGAGTTGGCTTGCTTCTTCGCGTAAGTTTGCAATCTCTTCTTTAAGGTCTTCCAGACGTTTCATACTTGCTTTATCTGATTCTTTCTTCAAAGCAGCTTCTTCAATTTCTAACGTCATCAGACGACGATTGACTTGGTCAATTTCTGTTGGCACAGAGTTTAATTCCATTCGGATGGTCGCACACGCTTCATCTACTAGGTCAATCGCTTTGTCAGGTAAGAAACGATCGGTAATATAGCGATCGGATAAGACGGCTGCTCCGACTAACGCATTGTCATGAATATTAACCCCATGATGAATTTCAAAACGTTCTTTCAATCCTCTCAAGATAGAGATCGTATCTTCAACATTCGGTTCTTTCACCATCACGCGTTGGAAACGACGTTCCAAAGCTTTGTCTTTTTCAAAGTTTTGGCGATATTCTTCAATGGTTGTGGCTCCGATACAATGCAATTCTCCACGAGCGAGCATTGGTTTAAGTAAGTTCCCTGCATCCATCGAACCTTCTGTCTTACCAGCTCCAACAATGGTATGGATCTCATCAATAAAGAGAATGATTTCACCATCCGCATTTTTCACTTCTTTTAAGACAGCTTTCAAACGCTCTTCAAATTCGCCGCGATATTTGGCGCCCGCAATCAAAGCCCCCATATCCAAGCTATAGATTACTTTGCCTTTTAAATTCTCTGGCACATCGTTTCGAATAATCCGTTGAGCTAAGCCTTCGATAATCGCGGTCTTACCAACCCCCGGATCCCCGATTAAGATTGGATTATTTTTAGTTTTTCTTGAGAGAATTCGAATCACATCTCGAATCTCTTCGTCCCGTCCGATAATCGGATCGCTCTTGTTCGATTTCATCGCTTCATTTAAGTTAATTGCATATTGTTTTAAGGCATCATAAGTTGCTTCTTGGTTTGGTGAGTTCACAGACTCCCCTCCTCTCAATGTTTCAATTTTTTCATTTAAAATTTCTTCCGTAATACCATGTTCTACTAAATATTGCGTAATTGGTTGATTTGGTTGACGATACAAAGCCAATAACAGGACGTCTATCGAGAGATAGGTATCTCCTTTTTCCGTTGCAATTTGGTTTGCATCTTGTAATAATCGATTTAAATTTTGTGAAATAGTCTGTCCGTATTGAATATTGCTGCCGGTGACTACGGCTATTTTATCTAACTCTTGCTCGACGACTTGTTTTAATCCATCCATCGGAACTTGTAAATCTTGGTAGAGTTGATATGCATAATGATCACTTTGCATGAGTACGCGCCACACATGCGCAATATCAATCGCTTGATGATGACGTGTCTGGGCAATTTGTTGCGCATCCGCTATTGTTTGTTGCACCAGTGTCGTATATTGTTCCATCCTGTTCACCACCTTATTTTTTTCTGTCGTTCATCGACTGACCTTAGTATACCAAAAAGGTCAAGATTGGTCAATAATATTTTGACTTTATTTGACCTTTATTTTTATGGTTAAAAAAACTGCAGGACGTATCCTGCAGTCTGTAATGATTAATGATGATGTCGCTTAAGTTTGCGCTCCGCTTCAAGTTGTTGGTAATATTTGAGTTCAAAGCGATGCTTATCTTGTTGTTGTTTATTCAAGAAGTTACCGATGACTCGAGTAGATTGAATGATATTAACAAATGCTTCTGGATCTCCTTGCGCAATCGCCATCTGTAAATCATATAACTCATACTGGTTAACTACAATCATTAAGGTGCTATTAGGTTCTCGACTATAGCCTCCGCGCCCATCAAGAATGGTCACCCCACGGCGAAGTCGGGCAAAGATGCTGTCGAGTACGGCGTCCACATGATCGGTCACAATAAAGACCGTTAAGCGCTTCTCATTGGTATGAATGAAGTTAATACAGCGTGCTGACGCATACATGGAAATTAAGGTATAAAGTGCATATTCCCAACTATAAATATTTCCAGCAAAAGAGATAATAATTAAGTTAATTAATAAGTTTACCGATCCGACGTTGACCCCAGTTGCGCGGAATACTACCACTGAAATAATATCCGTTCCCCCAGCTGAAAGACCAAAACGAACGGCCGTCCCCACTGCAATACCTCCGAGAACGCCCCCCATAATCCCATTAAGTAATGGATTTTCAGAAACTTGCGTCACTGGAATAATGGATGAGAAAAATGAAATCCCGAACACCACACAAAGCGTTAAAAAGGTGAATCGTTTACCTAATTTTATAAACGCTAAGGTAATAATTGGAATGTTCAGTATTAAGTTCAATTGACCAGGTAAAATCATATTCGCCCAAGGCGTGTAATGATTAATAAAATAACTTAAAATTTGGGCAAACCCCATTAATCCTCCGGAATAAATATGCCCTGGTAATAGAAATTTATTCATGGCAATTGAATAAACGATTGAAGAAAACAACACGACCAGTAATGCGACAATATTTTCCACGAATGGATACTTATTCGTAATTCTTCCTAACATTTGTCTTTTAATCCTCTACTCTAATTTGTAATTGAACCTGATTCGCCCAGGTTCGCGATTAAATCTTTTTGCAATCCTTTCGCAATTTGCGATCCCATTACTAAAGTTTGGTATAATGGTTCAATATCTTCTCCCACTCGCATCAACGTACGCAAGAAGATTTCCCCATCACCTGCTAAATGTAGTGCATAATAACCTGTTTTCATTTCATTTAATTGATTAATTGTGGTGAGTGCGGTCGCTTCCTTACTACGTTCTGTGAGTAAGTGAACATGGCGGAAAATAATTTGACTATCAACGTATGGCATGTCTGCCTGTTGAATAATAATTTCTGCGACAAGTACACGTTCTTTTGTCAGTCGATAGGTCACCCGATATAGTCGATGCCCTTCTTCAATTTCCATCGAATTAAAAGGAATATCAAGCTCATTTAATTTTTCTTCGAAATGCTCATGAATTATAGACATATTCAGCCTCCAATAATAATAGTGATTTCAGTATACCATTAAATTCAAAGCAAGTGTATCCATTTCATAACAAACAGATGAGAATCCAACAACAAAAAACATCCCAGTTTCCTGGGATGTTGATTGATTTGATTAACGACGCTCAGCAATACGTGCAGAACGACCTGATAAGTTACGAATGTAGTATAACTTAGCACGACGTACTTTACCACGACGTGTTACTTCAATCTTTGCAACGCGTGGTGTATGTACTGGGAAAGTACGTTCAACACCTACACCGTTAGAAATCTTACGAACAGTGTAAGTTTCACTAATACCATGTCCACGACGTTTAATGACTAAACCTTCGAAGATTTGCACACGCTCGCGCTCACCTTCAACGATTAATGCGTGAACACGCACGTTATCTCCAGGACGGAATTCTGGAATATCAGAACGTAATTGTCCTTCAGAGATTTTAGCAATAATTGGATTGATACTCATATATTTTCTTCTCCTTCCGACAAACAATCATAAATTAATTCAATCATAATTTAGCGGATTATCGTGATAGCATAGTCCTTTAGACTACTTAGTTTATTATACAGAATTTTCTTTTAATGTAAAGGGTAAATTAGTGAGCAGACAGACTTTCTAGCCATTTTTTCTCTTCTTCCGTTAATTTGGCCGTTTCGAGTAAATCAGGTCGATTCAAATAGGTTCGACGTAAGGCTTCTTGACGACGCCATGCTTCAATCCGCTGGTGGTGTCCACTTAATAAGACTTCTGGCACTTCTTTGCCTCTAAAATTAGCTGGACGAGTGTACTGCGGATACTCTAATAAAGAAGATTGATGGGATTCCTCTTGAATGGACTGATGATTGCCAATGGCTTCTGGAATCAATCGGACCGTGGCATCAATCATTGCCATAGTGGGTATTTCCCCATTGGTTAACACATAATCTCCCATAGACACTTCATCGGTAATATAATCTCGAATGCGGTGATCAAATCCTTCATAGTGCCCGCAAATAAAGATTAAGTGGTCTTCTTTTGACCATGCTTGAGCCTTGGCTTGATTAAAAGGCTCTCCCGCTGGATCCGTCAGGATCACCCGAGCATGTGAGTAATTTTCAATCTGTTCGAGTGCCTGCACAATCGGTTCTACCCGGAGTAACATTCCTGCCCCGCCGCCATAAGGATAATCATCCACATGACCGTGCTTATTGACTGCATACTCTCTAAAATTATGTAAATGAAAATCTAAAATCTCACGTTCACGTGCAAGTTTCATCATTGAATGCTCTAACGGTGCAAACATCTCTGGAAAAAGTGTGAGAACATCAATTCGCATCGTCAATAAGTCCTTCCATCAATTCTACTGTTACCCGCTGATTGGTTAAGTCAACTTCTTTCACTACATCTCCGATATAAGGTAAGAGAATATCACGCCGGCCAGCTTGAGCCGGTTTAACTACCCAGACATCATTCGATCCTAAGGCAAGAATCTCTTTAATTTGACCTAAATGTTCACCACCGACTGTATAGACTTTCAAGCCTTCAATTTGGTGATAATAGTAGTGATCCTCTTCAAGGGCCTGCTGTTGAGAGGCTTCGATCGCTAACCAACTCCCCTTATAGCACTCGACTTGATTAATATCTTGGTATTCTTCAAAAGCAACGATATAACTGCCTTTATGTTGCCGGGCTGACTGAACCGTGACAGCAATCGGTTGATCATCTTTTAAAATATAAAGTGTTGCGCCTTGAGCTAAGCGCTCCTCTGGAAAATCACTGTCAACGATGACTTTAACTTCTCCTCGAATACCAAAGGTATTCACTAGGCGTCCAATTTTATAATATGTCATTTCCAGCTCCTTTTTCATCAAAAAACTGCCAAAACAAAAGCCTCGGCAGTCGTAATATTATTCATCTTCTAGTTGGTCGGTTGCATCATCTTGAACGATAATTTTGGAGCGTTTTTGCCCGCGTTGACGAATGCTATAAACAATCGTACGAATCGAACGAATAACTCGTCCGCGACGCCCAATAACACGCCCAATATCTTCTGGATTTAAGTGTAAATGATACTCGGTAAATTCTTCACCTTCAACTACTTTAATTTCAAAATCCTCTGGAAACTCAATCAATGGTTCAATCATCGTTTGAATTAAGGCTTTAATATCTAACATGTTTTATCACCCTTTATGAGTCAGATTATTTTTTTGTTTTAGAATCGTGGAATTTTTGCATAATTCCTTCTTTAGAGAATAAATTACGAACAGTATCGGATGGTTGCGCACCATTACCTAACCATTTCAATGCTAATTCTTCGTCGATTTTCAATTCTTTTGGTTCAGAAACTGGGTTATAAAAACCAATTTGCTCGATAATTCGACCATCACGTGGTGAACGTGAGTCTGCCACTACAATACGGTAGAATGGGTTTCTTTTAGAACCTAAACGTTTCATACGAATTTTTACTGCCATGTCGTCACCTCCTCAAATCAATATCACAAGGAATAATATAACAGATTATTTTACCCCTGTAAAGTCTTTTTACTTTACAGGGTAAATTTTATTTTCGTTTCATTTTTCGAAGTTTACGTTGGATCATTTTTTGTTTACGTTGAGCTTCTAGAGCTTCTGGTGATAGAGGTTCACCTGCACCTCCCATCAAGTTTGATAAATCTCCCATATCCGGCATTCCTTGTCCTTTCGGAAGATTTTTCATTTGTTTCATCATTTTACGCATGGAACCATTCTTACCTTGGGACATTTGACTCATCATTTTTCGTGTCTGATTGAATTGTTTAATAAGTTGATTCACTTCATTCAATTCACGACCAGATCCACGCGCGATCCGACGGCGACGACTTTGAGAAATAATATCCGGATTTTCTCGTTCTTCCGGCGTCATCGACATCACGATTCCTTTAAGACGGGCCATATCTTTATCTGAAACATCAAATTGATCGAATCCTGGAATTTTATTAACACGTGGGATTAATTTCATCAGATCTTTAAGGGGTCCCATCTTGGTCACTTGATCCATTTGTTGGATAAAATCATTGAAGTCAAAGCTGGCATCTTTAATTTTTTCTGCCATACGTTCGGCTTCGGCTTCATCAAAGTCTTGTTGGGCTTTCTCAATCAGGGTGAGCATATCCCCCATTCCGAGAATACGCCCAGCCATTCGATCCGGGTGGAACGGTTCTAAGGCATCCAGTTGCTCACCTTGACCGGTAAACTTAATTGGCTTCTCTGTAATCGCTCGAATTGATAGCGCAGCTCCTCCACGCGTGTCCCCATCGAGCTTAGTTATAATAACCCCTGTAATATCTAAGGCATCATTAAATGCTTCAGCCACATTCGTCGCATCTTGTCCGGTCATCGCATCAACCGTTAGTAAGATTTCATCAGGATGAACGGCGGATTTAATATTGCGTAATTCATTCATTAACTCTTCATTAACATGCAGTCGTCCTGCCGTGTCAATGATGACTACATCGTTTCCTTGTAATTTAGCATGAGCTAATGCATCTGTTGCGAGTTGAACCGGATTGACATCCGTCCCTTGTGCAAAGACTTCCGCACCAATCTGTTGACCAATCGTCTGAAGTTGGTCAATCGCTGCCGGACGATAGACGTCTGCAGCAACTAAGAGCGGACGTTTAAGTTGGTGATGCTTCGATAAATAATTCGTTAACTTCCCAACTGTTGTCGTCTTACCTGCCCCTTGAAGCCCCGCCATCATAATAACCGTTGGCGGTTGCTTGGAAATATTTAAAGGCGCTTGTTCGCCTCCCATTAAATCCGTCAATTCTTCGTTAACAATTTTAACGACTTGTTGTGCCGGGGAAAGTGACTCTAAAACATCCGATCCTAAAGCACGTTCATTAACTCGCTTCACAAAGGTTTTGACGACTTGGAAGTTTACGTCTGCTTCCAGTAAAGCGAGACGAATTTCACGCATCATCTGTTTTAAGTCAGCTTCCGTAATCTTTCCACCGGCTCCTAGCGAACTCACTGCGCCTTGGAGTCGTTCTGATAATCCTTCAAATGCCATGGATTTCCTCCTAAATTATTCTTCTTGTTGTATTAATCGTTGAATCAATTCACGCCCATCGGAGTCAGTAACGTAGGGTAATAATTCTCGATAATAATCGAGTCGTTTTAAGCGTTTTTGATTAACTTTTAAAGTCTCTTCATAATGAAGCAATGCATTTTCAGCTCGCTTTAAATTATCGCGCACTCCTTGGCGTGTAATATTGAGTTGTTCAGCAATTTCAGCTAAAGAGAAGTCTTCTTCATAATACATGGCCATCACATCTCGCTGCCTGTCTGTAAGTAACTGCTTATAAATGGGAAATAATTGCCCCATTAAGACCATATTTTCTAGAAACATTGCCTACTCCTCACTGAAAGGTTAATCTGATAATGTCATTAAGACATCACTAATTAAGCTATACATATATTGTTCTGGATCGAAGACTTGTAGGTCTTTTGCTTGTTCTCCCAATCCGACATATTTCACTGGAATATCTAATTCATAACGAATTGATAAAATGACTCCTCCTTTAGCGGTTCCGTCTAATTTCGTTAGAACCAGTCCAGTAATCTCGGTTGCTTCATTGAATTGTTTGGCTTGGGTCAATGCATTTTGACCGGTTGTCGCATCTAGAACTAATAAGACTTCTTGAACGCCATTTGGATTTTCGCGTTCAATAATTCGCTTCATCTTTGCTAACTCTTCCATCAAATTCGCCTTTGTTTGAAGTCTTCCAGCAGTATCAACTAAGAGATAATCATATTGTCCTTCTTTTGCTGCTTGCACCGCTTCATAGACGACGGAAGCCGGATCAGCTTGCGCAACCCCTTGAATTACTGGAATATTTAAACGTTCTCCCCAAACATTGAGCTGCTCGACTGCTCCTGCACGGAAAGTGTCACCAGCAGCCATCAACACTTTGTGGCCTTGTTGTTGTAATTGATAGCCAATCTTTCCTACCGAAGTTGTCTTGCCCACTCCATTTACGCCGACAAAAAGAATCACTGTCGGACCATCGGAGTTCTCATTTAATAAGACCGTTTGCGTATCATCTTTCTCATAGATGCGTACCATTTCACTGACAATCGCTTGCTTCACATCTTCAAGATTTGATAATTGTTGTGATTCAATTCGATCTCGGATCGCATCCGTTAAAGCAATTGTCATATTAAAACCAACATCCGCACTAATAAAGGCTTCTTCTAACTGATCATAAAACTCATCGTCAACCCCGTCAAAACTAGTAAATAATTCCGTTAAACGTTGCGTAAAATTTTTACGGGTTGCTTCAAGCCCTTTATCATACGTGTCAAATACAATTTGTTGCTCTTTTGTTTCAGCTTGTTCGCGAACAACTTTATCTTCACCGGTAAATGCACGACGAATTCGATCGAATAATGACATAAGCTCATCTCCTTATTTTTTGATATAGCGGTAAATTGCGTGCGCGACACCGCTGGCATTATTATTGGTTGTTACCCAGGTGCTCATCTCTTTCACCGCGGGAACAGCATTTTCCATTGCGATACGCACACCACACGATTCAAACATCGGCACATCGTTAAGTTGGTCACCGATGCCCATCATCGCAGTTTGAGGTATATTTAAATCTTTACTTAATACTTGAAGCGCTGACCCTTTATTTATCCCTTTGAGAATAATTTCTATTTGAAAAGGGTATCCTTGAATAATTTGGTAATCTCGAGCAAGTTGCGGATCAAGTTGTTTCAGCTGACGTGCTAAGTGGGCTTCATCAGTCGCAATAACCACTTTGTTAAATTGATGATCCGGTAAAATCTTCTCGTAATCCAATGTCGTAACCGGTGCCGTCGTTACTTTGGTAGTATACCAACTCGGATAACCGTCCGGATATTTTAAAGGTTCATAAACCCACTCGTTATCGATAAGATTGACTGGTAAAGCGAGACGCTCTCCTTCAACAATCCAACGTTGAACATCATCATAACTCAAGGGGTAATCATAAAGTAATTGGCCCGATTGAGCATTGCGAATCTGTCCACCATTAAAATTAATCATCACATCATTCGATTGAATCGGAAGTTGCTCGATAATCGTCCGGGCGGATTGATACGGCCGTCCTGTACAAATAACGATTTGTACACCTTGACTTTGCGCCCATTGGATAGCTTTTAAATTTTCCTCGGGAATATGCCCGTAATCATTCACTAAAGTTCCATCAATATCAATTGCGATTAGTCTAATCATTTTTTCAATCCTATCTTTTGCAATGAATTTATTATAACAAATGTTTGCTCTTTCTTCCATCTTATAACAACGCACTTGCTTTTCAAAGCATTCATAAACAATGGTATTTCAGTGAGTTATTTCATTCTGGTGAAATAAAAAAGCTTGGCAGTCTCCCGCCAAGCCGCTAATGATTAAATTTTGACGATGAATATGATTATTCACTATCTCGATGATCTAAGGTAACCGTTGCTAACTTGGAGACACCGGATTTTTCCATCGTAACACCATAGAGTCGGTCGGCACTTTCCATCGTTCCTTGTCGATGCGTAACGACAATAAATTGTGTATCGTGAGTAAATTCACGAATATAGCTTCCGTAACGTACGACGTTCGCATCATCTAAAGCAGCCTCCACCTCATCTAAAATAACAAATGGCACAGGTTTTACTTCTAAGATTGCAAATAACAAAGCAATCGCGGTTAATGCGCGTTCCCCACCTGAAAGTAAAGCTAAACTTTGTTTCTTCTTACCAGGGGGCTGGGCAATAATATCGACACCCGTGGTGAGTAAATCATCTGGTTGTGTCAATTGAAGTGAAGCATGCCCACCTGCGAATAGCTTTTGGAACGTCTTTTGAAATTGTCGATCTATCTCTTCAAAAGATTGAGCAAAACGCGTCACGACCTCATGGTCCATTTCTTGCATCGTTTGGGTCAATTGCTCCATCGCCATTAATAAGTCATCACGTTGATGCGTTAAATTATTATAACGAGCACTTAATTCATCCCAATCATCAATTGCTTGCAAATTAATCGGGCCTAAACGATGAATTTGTTGACGTAATCGTTTCACTTGATCACTTAAATCTTCTGGAATATTCACAACTTGTTCCTCAATAAGCTCTTTCGCCATTTCATAGGTTAATTGGTATTCTTCATTCAAATGATTTAAGTGTTGATCGATGGTCGTTTGATGCTGTTCAATTTGAGTTTCAACTTGAACTTGCTTTTGGAACATTTTTTGTTGTATTTTTACAACCTCTTCCCGTTCCACTTCTAGGGTTTCTAATTGTGCTTGTTGATCCACTTTTTGTTGCTTATATTTTTCAAGTTGTTGCTCATCTTCTTTAAGTAGTGCATCCAGTTGCTGAATTTTTGTTTGCAGTTGTTCAATCTGTTCGGCATAATCCGATTGCTGATTGCGGTGTACTTGTTGCTGTTTGACACTCGCTTCTTTATTTGCATGTCCTTCTGCCTGTTGCAATTGCATTGTTTTAATACGTTCTACTAACTGCTTTACTTCAACTTCTAAGACAGCTAATTTTGTATGTAACGATTGACTCTGTTGATTCAGTTGTTTAAGGTGCGCTTGTTTTTCACCTTCATCGAATTGAAGTTGCTTTAACAATGCTTGCTGTGATTCCAATGTTTGTTCGACTTGTTCTAATTGTCCTTGTGCTTTTGTAACTTCTTCTTGATAGGTCACTAATTCTTCTTCAATATCTTGACGTAAATCTTGTTGAATCGCCAATTGATTTTGTTTTTGAAGTAACATTGTTTCTTGTTCCTTAATCAATCTGTGAACTTCATTAGATTGTTCCACAATCTGTCGATTCTTCAATTGATACTCTGATTGTTGCGTCATCGATTGCTGATACTTCTTGGAGAGTGTGTGCTTCTGTTGATTTAACTTCACCACATTCTCTTCAAGTCCCGCTAATTCTTTAGCTAGCTTGTCAATTTGGTTTTGCCGCGATAACATCGATTCACTCTGACGTTGAGATTTCCCTCCTGTTACCGAACCACCCGGCATCAGTACATCTCCGTCTAAGGTCACTATTTTTACTTGATGACGGGTCGATTGCGCTAATTTTTGCGCTTCTTTAAGTGAGTTAGCAATCACCGTCCCACCAAGTAGATGCTCTGCAATGATTCGATTTGCAGGCTCTACATGAATTAGCTCACTAGCAATGCCGATATAACCTGGTTGGTTTTCAATTTGAGCCAAATGTGATTTAGAGACGTATTTGGGCTTAATATTTGTACGCGGCAAGAACGTTGCGCGTCCGGCTTTTTGTTGGGTTAAATATTGAATCGCTTTCCGTGCAGCACGATTGTCTTGCACGACAATACTTTGCATACTACTTCCCAATGCTGTCGAAATAGCCAGGTCAAATTGCTCAGCTACTCGTATTAAGTCCGCAACCGTCCCCTCGATCCCAGTAAGTACATGGCGCTCATTCATCACAGCGCGAACGCCTCCGTAATACCCAGCATAATTGTGCTGTTGATCGAGTGCATGTTGATACTGTTGTTCTTTGCGATAACGAAGATTTTCCGCTTCTTGCAGCTGCTTGGTTAATTGCTCTTGTTGCCAATGTAATTTCGTCACTTGTTGATCGATATCTGTCTGGTTCGATTGAATCTCAGATTGTTGCTGCTCGATACGCTTTGCATCTGATTCGTAATCTTTCTTTTGCGAATTGATCTTGTCAATTTCAAGTTGGATTGCGTCAATTTGATCTATTACTTGTGGTAGACGTTGTGTCAAGCGTTCAATTGTCAATTGATTTTGATTCACAATATTTTTAGCTTGTGCTTGATCTTGAAAAAGCGCTAATATTTCTTCACGAATATCTTCACTTTGATGTTGACTTAACGATTGGAATTGTTCTAATCGCTCTGTCACTTGATCCAATTGAGCTTGTACTTCTTGGCATTGTTGTTGCTTTGTTTCTTTTTCAGCTTTAGCTTCTTTTAATTGTTCCGCTAATACTTCCAAGTTGGTTTGATTTTGTTGAACGGACGATAGATTAAGTTCCAATTGCTCGATCGAATACGATAAATCACGTTGCAATAATCGTTCGTCTGAGCGATATTGTTCCATCTCTTGCCAATGACGTCGCTGAGTCAGATTGATTGCATCTACCGCTGTTTCATCTTCGTTCATTTGTTGTTTGATGCCTTGAATTGATGATAACAGTGACTCATCTTTTTGCGAATGGTTGTCAATTTCATGTTGGATTTCTACTAATCGTTTCGTTAATTCTTCAGAGCGCTGCTCACTCTGTTCAATTTGTTGAGTAAGTAAGGTGACTTCCCATTGTTTTAATTGTTCTGCCGTTGCAAGGTATTTTAACGCATTTTTGCGCTGAGATTCCAGTGGCACAAGTTGCTGTTCAATCTCATGGATAATGTCTTTCAATCGACTTAAGTTATCCTCGGACTTTACTAATTTACGCTCTGCTTCTTGCTTTCGATATTGATATTTTTGGACGCCAGCCGCTTCTTCAAAGATAACGCGTCGTTCTTCGGGTTTACTTAAGAAGATTTGTTCGACTTGTCCCTGGGAAATAATAGAAAAGCTGTTTTTCCCAAGTCCTGAATCAAGTAACAAATCGACAATATCTTTTAATCGTACCCGTTCTTGATTAATATAATAGAAACTATCTCCATTTCGATTATAACTTCGCGTTAAACTAATCTCACTAAAATCATAATCCAAATAACGATCTTCATTATTTAAAACTACAGTTACTTTTGCAATATTAACGGGCTTTCGATCAGCAGTACCATTGAAAATAACATCTTCCATTCGATTCCCGCGTAAACTTTTAATCGATTGTTCCCCAAGAACCCAGCGAACAGCTTCCGTAAAGTTACTTTTTCCACTTCCATTCGGGCCGACGACCGCAGTTAATCCTTGATCAAATTCAATAATGGTTTTATCTGCAAAAGACTTGAATCCTGTCATTTCAACTCGACTTAAATACATAATTCACCTCCTTATTTTAATCTAACTTGGCCAGTGCAGCTTGAGCCGCTGCCATTTCTGCTTTTTTCTTGCTAAGACCGGTACCTTCGGCTACTAATTCTTGATTAATATACAGTCCCATCGTAAATTGTTGATGATGTGCTGGACCAGACTTAGCTAACTCACGATATTCGATTAAGACAGTTCCTTGTTGTTGCAAACGCTCTTGCAGCAATGTCTTATAATCTTTATTGATCAGCTTCAGCCAATTTACATGGTCTTTCAATAATTCTCGATGCAAAAAATCACGAACGACCTCTAACCCTTGATCTAGGTAGAGTGCACCTAATAATGCTTCTAAGGCATCCGATAGTATCGAATCGCGCTCCAAGCCACCACTTTTGAGTTCTCCGCGCCCTAACTTTAAATAATCTGGTAAATTGAGTTGACGAGCCAGTCGTGCTAAACTCGGTTCTCGAACGAGTTGGGCTCGCATTCTAGATAACTCTCCCTCAGCCAAATTAGGGTATTGTTGATATAAGAACTCACTGACAATAATTTCAAGCACTGCATCGCCTAAAAACTCCAATCGCTCATTGGAAGCTAACTTCCTACTACGATGTTCATTAACAAATGACGTATGTTGCATCGCTTGATCAAACAGTTTCGCTTGACGAATGGTTATTGCTAATTTTGAGTTAAGATTGTTAATTAATGGATTCATTCTATCCCTCCTTTCCGTCTCATCATTATAGCATAGATGCGGATATTTCCTAGAATTTCACTTTAAAAAACAGCACAAAAAACAGGCTCTTTCGAGCCTGTCATAAAAAATGGAGATTAAATTATTCAGCTACACGCTCATCAGATAGTAAGTAGATTTCACTCCACTTCAAATCACTACCGATTTGAACATCCCAATGAGATACACGTTTGTTAACAGCTGTTAAGTTATAACGGAATAATGTTGGAATTGCTGGTAACTCTTCCATCATATATTCTTGCCAGTTATGGAATGCTTCAGTACGGAATTCTTCGTCGAATGACTTATCAGAAGCAATATCTGCTAATAATTTGTCGTTCTCTTCCGTTGCCCAACGTAGCATATTGAATTTTGCTTTACGTCCCCATAATCCAGCTGGGTTAGGGTCTCCACCTATACCAAATGCTGCTTGATACACCATAATTTCAGGATCATCACTTTCTACACGATCATAGAATGCGTTCATATCGTGTAATTGACCATCAAGCAACTCGATATCAATACCGATATCTCTCCATGATTGGATATAGTATGTTGCGATTGGTTCTGAAACTTCAGCTCCAGACATCGAAGCGAAGGTTAATTTTAA
Source organism: Falseniella ignava (assembly GCF_002847645.1). Lineage (NCBI taxonomy): Bacteria > Bacillati > Bacillota > Bacilli > Lactobacillales > Aerococcaceae > Falseniella > Falseniella ignava. The sequence goes on along the minus strand of NZ_PKHE01000003.1, from coordinate 74,958 downwards.
TGGTTCTCCTTCTGGCGTCTCAACGAATCCGTCACCATCTACGTCAACGAATCCGGCTTCTTCTAAGATTTGTTTCGCTAATTCAGGATTATATTCTGGCACTTCAATATCTTGATTCCAGTAAGCCGTGAAGTTTGGTGTAATGAATGAGTTAGCAGCTTGACGTAAGCCATGGTAGAAACGTGTAGCAATTGCGTTGTTGTCAATTGCGTGAGCCATTGCTTGACGGATTGCTTTGTTAGAAAGTGGAAGTGTTTCGTCGTACTTCACTTCACCCGCTTCATCATCCCAAGTACCTTGCTTGAATCCGATATAGGTAAATGCGTTATCAATGGTACCTAAAATATCGATGTTGGTTGCGTCTTTATAAGTTTCATATTGATCTGCAGGAAGTGACGCGATATCGTAGTTACCTGCTTTAATTTCTTGAATAACGTTCGTTGCAGCTACAACTTCAACCGTAAGGTTATCAATGTTTGGACGACCTTCATACCAGTCATCAAATGCAGAATAAGTTACCGCTTCACCAGGCACTACACGGTCAACTTTGAATGGACCGAAACCAACCGGTGTGCTACGTACATATTCACTATCTTCTAATTCGCCGACAGGAATTTCACCTAAAATATGTTCAGGCTCCATATAACCTGAGATTCCACCACCAGCTTGTAACATTGAGTTTGATACACTCTTATAGTGAACAATTAATGTATAGTCATCAACACGCTCAAGACCAGAAATTTCCTCTGCATCTCCTGCATGGTACTCTTCCATACCGACAACGTTCATATAGTCTTCACCGTAACGAACGCCTGTATAATCTGGGTGTCCAATGACATAGTATGGGAAGATAACGTCATCAATGGTAATTGGCTCACCGTCATGCCATGTTTGTCCTTCAGGAATCGTTAATTTTACAGTTTTTGCTTCTGGGTCAAACTCAACGTCTGCAAAACCTGAGTTATCGATGGTGAAGTTTTCATCATAACCTAAAATTCCTGGGTTAAAGTAACTAATTAAGGAAGCATCAGAGTTGTTTGAATAAAGCATGTTATTTAACACACCTTCGAATGGTGTCCCTACCATTGCAACTTTTAATTCGCCACCTTCGATTGGCTCTCCTTCACGGATCACTTCACTCTCGAAGCTTAATACTCCCTCTTCAGTCTCCTCTGCTGTAACAACGTGCGCAACAGGTTGTGCGAATACCGTAGATAATACAGCTGCTGTACTTGCTAAACCAAATACTTTTTTAAATGACTTTCTCATTAGATAACCTCCATTTTTATTTTGGTATGAAATAAGACAATATCTTTTACTCAACCAACATTTATTAACAGTTTATGAGACATAATCAATCGCGAATGCGCGTGATTATCCTATCTCTTAAACGTTATAGCCATTGTAACATCTTAAAAATTAGAAATCAACCTCATTTTTTAATTTTAATCTTAAAAATCTCACTTTAATTTCAAATACCATTCATTTTATTCATCGTATCGCCATTTCGCTAACATTTTATTATATTCAGTATTTAAAAAGAGGTATACAAAAACACCCTCGATATGAGGGTGTTAAATGAAGTGATTATTCAGCTACTGGGGAGTCAGCTAATAGTTTAATTTCTGACCATTCTAAGTCGTTACCAACTGTAGTATCCCAGTTACTTACGCGGTTATTAACAGCAGTCAAGCTGTAGCTATAGAATGTTGGGAAGCAAGGGATTTCTTCAATCATATATGCTTGCCAGTCATAGAAAGCTTTTTGACGAACTTCTGGATCGAAAGCATCTGGAGAGTTGATTGCTGCTAACAGCTGATCATGCTCTTCCGTTCTCCAGCGATACATATTGAATCCAGCATTTGGACCATAGAATTGAGTTGGGTTTGGATCCCCACCTGTAATCCAGCTCGCTGCGAAGACGTCAATATCTGGGTCGTCAGCTTCAAGACGATCGTAGAAGTTATTCATGTCTAATAATTGACCATCAACTAACTCAACATGGATACCCACATCTGCCCAGCATTGTAAGTGGTATTGAGATAATGGCTCAGCAATTTCCCCACCAGACATGAAGGCATATTTTAATGTGAATGGATTTCCATCTAAGTCCTCAACAAATCCGTCACCATCTTTATCTTCAAATCCAGCTTCAGCTAAGATTTCTTTAGCTTTCTCTGGGTTATAAGAGTATCCTTCTTGATCGAAGTTATGATAATCCTTGAAGAATGGTGGAATATGTGAGTTCGCTGGTTGACGTAATCCATAGAAGAATCGTTCAGATACTGCTACGTTATCAATCGCATAAGCCATCGCTTGACGAATTGCTTTATTCGATACAACACGTGTTTCATCATATTCTACTTCAGATGTTTCTGCATTCCAAGTACCCATTTGGAAACCAGTGTATGAATACCAGTTGTCTACACTACCAGCAATTTGGAAGTTTGTAGGATCTTGGTATTGTTCCCATTGGTTAGCTGGTAATGACGCGATATCGTAATTACCTGCTTTAAGTTCTGCAACCACGTTAGTTGGGCTCACACGCTCAAGAAGAATCTCATCGATTGCTGGACGTCCACGGTAATACTCATCGAATGCTTCGTATACTACCGCTTCACCAGGAGTGATTGATTTAACTTTGAATGGGCCAAATCCAACTGGATTTTGACGAACTGCATCTGAGTCTTCAAGGTCAGCAACAGGAATATCTTCTAAGATATGTTTTGGTTCAATATAGTTACATACTGCCCCACCTGCTTGAAGCATTGAGTTACTGAACTCTTTATAGTGGATGACCATCGTGTAATCATCGACACGCTCAAGACCTTCAATCTCTTCTGCATCGCCATTGTGATACTCTTCCATACCAATAACGTTTGTGAAGTAATCTCCATAACGAATACCTGTATAATCAGGATGACCGATAACATAGTAAGGGAAGATTGCATCATCAATCGTAATCGGCTCACCATCATGCCATACGTGACCTTCAGGAATTGTGATCTTAACAGTCTTCTCTTCTTGGTTGAACTCTACATCCGCAAAACCAGAGTTGTCAATCGTATAGTTCTCATCGAATCCGTAAAGACCTGGGTTGATAAAGTCTACAACCGCCGCGTCTGAAGAGTTGGTCCATAACATATTATTAAGTAAACCAGCCCAAGGAGTATCAGATACGAACGCAAATTTAAGCGTACCGCCTTCGATTGGCTCTCCTTCATTTTCGATAACTTGTGGGAATTCAACAGTCTGAGCGTTAGCAACTTGTGCTACCGTCCCACCGATTGCAGCTGAAATCGCAAAACCAACTGTGAACATTGATAAAGCTTTCTTCAATGATTTCTTCATATTCTTCCTCCATTTATTTATGATACATTCATTGTAATCGTTATCAGTAGAAATTGCAAGCCTTTTCTTTACATTTTTTCATACTTTAGTCTACATTTTTTCAAATACTATAAAAAATAATGAATCGCATAGAATAAAAAATCAAGAGACATTTCTGCCTCTTGTTAAAATCAATTATCCACGACGTTGACGTGAGTCAGCTGCACGTTGGAATGCTTGTCCCATATAGTTAATACTTAACATTAGAACTAAGATAACTAATACTGCTGGTAACCATACCCATGTTTTATTTTGAATAACGTCTGGGTTGTTTGCAGCTGCGATCAACGTACCTAATGATGGTGTTGCTGCTGGAAGACCGAATCCTAAGAAAGAAAGTCCTGTCTCAATCCCGATATTCCCTGATAAACCTAACACTAAGTTTGTAATAATAATCGAACTTAAGTTAGGCATCACTTCACCAAACATAATCTTCCAGTCCGGAGTTCCCATTGTTTTAGAAGCACTTACGTAATCTAATGAGGCTTCACTTAAGGTAACGGTACGGAAGAGACGCACCCCGCCTGCCCAATAAATGGAAGACAAGATTAAAATTAATGAAATTGCGTCAAATCGACGAATAATTTGAGTAATAACAATGATTAAAATAATTGGCGGTAAGATAATGATGAAGTCAACAATACGCATCATAATATCTTCTACCCAGCCACCATAGTAACCAGCCATAATTCCTAAAATAATCGAAATGGTTGTTGTAATAATGGTTACTGAGAAACCAATAAATACTGAGTTACGGGTTCCGATAATTAGTAGTGATAAAATATCACGACCACCATCATCAGCCCCTAAAATATAGCCATTTTGTCCTGGTGGTGTAAAACGTTCGAACACATCCACTCGAGTTGCTGCATCATGGTCTACCACGAGGGCACCTACAAACGCAACGAGCAAGACCGTAATAAAGACAATTAAAGCAGTAATTGCGACTTTATCTTTCGCAAATTCACGTTTAATGACCTCAAACCCCATCGGAGGAATAGCTTCTTTGTCAACTTGTTCTAGAACTTTTTCTTCAGTTGGTAATCCTTGATTAATTTCTGCCATGATCTATCTCCTCCTTCTAGTTAATTCTAATTCGTGGGTCTACGAAGATCATAATAATGTCTGACAATAGAGTCCCTAATAAGGTCATTGTACCAAATAATAGAACTAACGCTGTCATAACGGTAAAGTCACGCGTATTAATTGATGTGATGAATAATTGTCCCATTCCTTGATAAGTAAAGATGGTCTCAGTAATAACTGAACCAGAAATCAATCCAGTAATGGTATATCCCATTCCTTGTGCAATCGGTAAGATTGAGTTACGGAAAATATGACGGGAATAAATCTTATCCATTGGTACCCCTTTAGAACGGGCTGTACGAACATAGTCTTGTGTCTTCGCATCAATAACCGATGTACGTAGATATTGAACGGTACCCGTTGTACTTAGTACCCCCATCGTGAAGGCCGGAAGAATCATATGGTAGAATCTCGATAAGGCTGCTTCGAACGTACCTGGTGTAACACCCGCAGAAATTGTTCCTCGAGTTGGGAACCAACCTAATGAGTATCCAAATGCCCATAAGAATAATAGACCTAAAACGAATACAGGCACTGAATATGTAATAAAGTTATATAAGTTTACAAAGCGGTCAAATGCGGTATTTTGGTAACGCCCAGCATATAACCCCATTGGTAAGGCAATTGAGTATGAGATAATAACGGTTAATAGTGATAACCAAAGTGTTGGCCAAATACGAATCCCAATGATTTGAGTAACTGGCATTTTATGGTTCCAGCTTCGACCGAAATCTCCGTGTAAAATTTTACCTGCCCAGTCTAGGTAGCGCTCGTGAACTGGTTTATTCAAACCTAATTTCTCACGCATGGCTTCAATCTGTTCTGCTGAAATCGTTGGGTCAATCAACCCTGTCAGCGCATCCCCTGGCATTAAGTCTGCAAGTAAGAATACTAAAATACTTAAAATAACAATTTGGGGAATCATTAAAACTAAACGTCTAAGAATTGTTTTCCACATGGATTATAACCCTCCTTCTACTATTTGAGAGACATCTCTCAACGCTACGGAGTGATGATCGTTAATTGGCTTAAGATCGAACACTCGGCCATTTTCATCGAAATACTTCGCGTTATTTTGTTGGTATTCTTTTTCAACGCGAATCCGCTCAATTTTGTGCTCTTCACGATGGTTTGGATCCATCTGTGGAATTGCTGAAAGCAAGCGTTTCGTGTAAATGTGTTGAGGGTTTTTGTAAATCTCATCTGCTTTACCTAACTCAGTGAAGCGGCCACGATACATAATGGCGATATCGTCACACATATGTTTAACGACCCCTAAGTCATGCGAGATGAATAAATAACTGATGTTATATTCTTCTTGAATCGTCTTCATAAAGTTCAATACTTGAGCTTGTACGGATAAGTCTAGCGCTGATACCGGCTCATCGGCAATCACTAGTTCTGGGTTTAAGGCTACTGCTCGAGCAACCCCAATCCGTTGACGTTGTCCCCCAGAGAATTGGTGTGGATATTTTAACAGAACATCTTCAGTTAATCCTACAATCTCAAGCAACTCAACAATCTTACGACGTTCTTCCTCAGGTGTCATATTGGTAAAGTTACGTAAAGGCTCTGCCATCACGTCCAAGATACGTTTTTTAGGGTTAAAACTTGACATCGCATCTTGGAAAATCATTTGAACGTTTTTACGGTAATCTGAACGACGTTGACGTGCTTCTTTCGATACATCTTTTCCGTTATAGAAAATTTGACCGTCCGTTATTTTCTCTAAACCAATAATTGCTTTACCGATGGTTGATTTACCAGAACCAGACTCACCAACAAGCCCATAGGTCTTACCACGTTCAAAACTCATGCTCACCCCATCCACCGCATAGACGTAGTCTGTAATGCGGTTGAAGAATCCACTACGGATTGGATAGTGAACTTTTAAATCTTTTACTTCTATTAATCCACTCATTTATTATGCCTCCTCTGGGAAGTAGAAATGCTCATGACATGTACAACGTACCCAATGATCTTCTCCAACTTGATGAAGTACTGGATTAGCTTCATGCGCTTCTGCTGGAATCCAAGGAATACGATGTGCGAAACGACATCCTTCTCTTGGTAAGTTCGTAATTGAAGGAACTACCCCTTGAATTACGTGCAAGTGACCTTTTTCATCCACTAAGTCATTTGATTGTGGAATTGATCTTAAGAGTGAGCGCGTGTATGGGTGTTTTGGATTATTAAACAGTTCGTGTACGGGTGCAATTTCAACGAATTGGCCTGCATACATTACTCCAACACGGTCTGCAGTTTCAGCAACTACCCCAAGGTCATGTGTAATTAAAATAATACCAGATTCTGTTTCTTCTTGAATTTCATTTAATAAGTCAAGAATTTGAGCTTGAATCGTTACGTCTAAAGCCGTAGTCGGCTCATCAGCAATAATAATATCAGGTTTACATGCTAGGGCAATCGCAATAATAACACGTTGTCTCATCCCTCCAGACAACTCATGTGGGTATTGTTTTGCCATTCGTTTTGGATTCGCAATCCCTACTTGGTCTAACAATTCCAATACGCGTTGTGAACGTTGTTGAGCATTTAATTTTGTATGATAAATCATAGGCTCAGCAATTTGGTCTTCAATTGTCATTAACGGGTTTAATGATGCCAATGGGTCTTGGAAGATCATTCCAATTTCATCCCCACGAATCTTAAGGAAATCTTGCTCAGTAAAGTCTAAAAGATTTTGTCCTTTATAAATAATTTCGCCCGATTGACGTGTATTTTTAGGGTCGTGTAAGCCCACAATTGACGTTGCTAAAGTACTCTTGCCGCACCCAGACTCCCCAACAATTGCTAGCTTTTCATTCCGACGTAATTCGAAGGAAACACCATCGACCGCATTAAAGTAACTATCTTTAATACGGAAACCTGTATGTAGGTCTTTCACTTCTAATAGAATATCCTTTTTCTCCATTTTTTAGCCTCCGATGTCATTTAGAGTTTTCCGTTTGCACTATGCTCCTTTGAGCTCTTCAATATAATCAATGGCATCTGCGATATTGTTCAACTCCCCAATTCGATCATCATCAAACTGAATGTCAAATCGATCTTCAATATCCATCACAAGTTCAACGACATCCAAAGAGTCTGCGCCTAAATCATCAAATGTCATTGACGGAGCGACTTTTTTCTCTTCGACACCAAAACGCTCAACGATTATATCCCGAACAACCGTATAGGTTTCTGAATTTTCGTTCACTTGCTCACCTCCGTTTATTGAATTATTTTGCAACATGTATCTTATATAATACAAATTAATCTCTCATTTGTCTATAACAAATTTGGGCAAGTTTCCCGTTCAGAAAGCGTTTCACACGTTATGCTCAATGCTCCTATTTTTTCTAATCTTTATTTAATCTGAGAAATAATTCGTAATTTGCACCACAGCTTGGCTTTCAATGACATGAATAGATTGACGAATTGCGTTAATGTATGCTTCTTCGTCGGCGGATCCATGTGCTTTTATAACGGGTGCTTTTACTCCTAAGAGAACGGCTCCTCCTTGCTTAGAATCATCTAAGTTTTCAAGAGTATTTTTTAATGGATTTTTAATTAAAAAAGCGCCGATTTTTGTCGATAAATTCCCGGATTTGAAAGTGCTTTTCAACAATGAAACAAGTGATTTGACCGTCCCTTCTAAAGTTTTGAGAATGGCATTACCCGTAAAACCGTCAGTTACAGCAATATCAATTTCGCCGCTTAATAAGTTTTTAGCTTCGATATTGCCAACAAAGTGGATCGAATCGAGTTCACTCAGTAATGTATAGGCTTCTTTTGATAATTGACTCCCTTTTGATGCTTCCGTTCCATTGTTAATAAGCCCTACACGTGGACGTTCTATATTTAACACTCGGCGTGCATAAACATTTGCCATCACTGCAAATTGTTGAATATTAATTGGTTTTGTATCTGCATTGGCTCCCGCATCCATTAAGATTAGGTGAGGATGCTCCGAACTGATCGTTGGAATGACCGGCATCAAACCAGGACGATCAATTCCCGGAATACGACCTACAATTAGTAATCCGGCAGTCAATAGCGCTCCTGTACTGCCAGCAGACAGTAATACATCCGCTTCGCCATCTTTTACCGCACGGGCTGCTTTAACCATTGAGGATTCTTTTTTCGTTCGTACTGCCCGTACAGGATCATCTTCGTTATCAATTATTCCATCGCAGTGAATTACCTCGATTCGTTGATCCGTTCGAATGAGCGGTGTGATCTTTGTTTGATCTCCATACACTTTAAATTGTACTTGTGGATATTTATCGATGGCTTGGTTTACTGCTTGAATTGGAACTTGTGGCGCATGGTCTCCACCCATCGCATCAATTGCAATTGTTATCATCGTATCTTCCTTTCTATAATTTCATTTCATTTGCTTCAACTAACCGATCTAATCGCCCTCTTGCCTGTGGAGTGATTGGTTGTTGACCGGATAAAATTTGTTCAACATCTTCTTTCGCTACTCGGTAGATATGTTGGTCTTCAATTAAGTTAGCATAGTGAAAATCTGGTAACCCACTTTGGGATATTCCGAGGACATCTCCCATCCCTCGTAAAGCCATATCCGCTTCACTGATCAAAAATCCATCAGATTGTTCTGCCATAATTTGCATTCGTTGTTTACCAGCGTCTGTCTTAGGGTTGGCAATCAGATAACAATAACTTTGCCATTGCCCTCGGCCGACCCTTCCCCTTAACTGGTGTAACTGACTGAGACCAAATCGCTCAGCAGATTGAACGACCATCACAGTAGCATTACTTACACTCACACCGACTTCTACCATTGTCGTTGCAATGAGGATATCTATGTGATGACTTACAAAACCTTCCATTGTTTCCCGCTGGCTTTCCTTATCTAATTGCCCATGTAAATAGCCGATTCGATATTGAGGATATTGGTCAGCCAACCGTTGTGCAACGGACTGAACGCTCTCCACCTCTTCTAACGCATCAGAGGGATTAATTAGCGGCAGTACATAATAGACTTGGTGCCCTTTAGATAACTGTTCATGAATTCGCTGATAAACACGATTAATTTGGTTTTCTTGAATCCATTCAGTCTGAATGGGTAAGCGACCATGTGGCATTTGATCAATCGTAGACACCGCCATCCCTTGATAGATAGCTTGAGCTAACGTTCGTGGTATGGGTGTAGCCGTCATCTGTAAAATATTGATCGTCACTTCTTCAGGTCCTTTAGCCATCAGTGCATGACGTTGATTAACGCCAAAACGGTGTTGCTCATCGATTATTGCTAACCCAAGTCGTTTAAATTGAACACTATCTTGAATTAATGCATGGGTCCCTATAACAATTTGACACTCTCCTGAAGCTATCGCTTGTATTACGCGTTCTTTTTCTGAACGTTCCATCGAGCTCACAAGAAGTTTTGCCTGAAATCCAAAGGATTGGAATAATTGATTAAAGCTTTCCACATGTTGACGCGCTAAAATTTCTGTAGGAACCATCAAAGCCGCTTGTAAGTCATTCGATAAGGTCTCAATCATCGCCAAGAATGCAACAATCGTCTTTCCACTACCTACATCCCCTTGCAGCATTCGACGCATTGGATAAGGTTGATACAAATCATGCATAATTTCATCCAAAGCTTGCTGCTGAGATGAAGTTAGTTCGAAAGGTAAGGATGCTTGAATTTGGTGCCTACGATCTGTTCGATCTAAATATTGAACACTTGGATATTTCTCCCATTGTTCAGCCTGATTCATCAAACGCCATTGATACAAGAAGAATTCTTGATAGATGATCTTGCGTTCCGCTTGATGATAATGCTCAGCACTCTTAGGAAAATGCATTCGATATAGCGCTTGATTCAGTGGCATTAGGCGATAAGCAAGATTTAAAGATTCCGGTAATATTTCTGGAATATCTTTACCATACAGCTCGAACGCTTGATAGACTGACTTTGAAATTAAAGACTGGCTTAATCCTTTGACCGTTGAATATATCGGTTCTAAATCGTTCGTATGGCTGCGTTGAATGATTTTCATTCCCATTAAAGTCTGACGGCTTTGTTGCCACTTCCCTAGAATGGCCACTTGATTCCCCACTTCAAGTTGTTTCACTAAATAAGGTTGATTAAAGAACACAACCGTAATTAAGGTTTGTGAGTCAACGGCTAACCTACATGATAGACGACTTTTGCGACGTCCATAGTAGCTTACAACAGGATCAGAAATAATCTTTCCTTTAAGAACTACTTTCTCTTGGTCGAGAATCGTCTCGATATCTCGCTCTTGAATATTTTCATAACGAAATGGAAAATGGAATAGTAGGTCTTGAATCGATTCAATATTTAATTGTTTAAACCGTGCCAAAGACGCAGGGCCGATCCCTTTAAGTTGCTCAATGGAGTCCATCCAATCCACACTATCATCCTCCTTATCCTATGAAAAAAAGGGGCGCGAGGCCCCTCATAAAATGACTACTCTACTGACATAATATAATTATAAACTGGCTGATTGCCTTCAACTACTTCAAATTCAATATCTGAGTATTGTTGGCTTAAGCGTTGAATTACATCATTAACTTCGTTTTCATCGCCCTCTTCACCAATGTAAATCGTCACAATCGAACTAAATGTATCGATCATTTGATCTAACGTATGATAGAGTGCTTCCGTTAAGTCCTGATCAACCAACTCAATTTGATCATCAATTAAGCCCATATAATCGTCTTTATGAATATCAATATCATTAATTTGCGTGTCACGAATCGAATAAGTAATCTGACCGGTCTTCACTTGCCCCATCATTTCAAGCATCATTTCCTGATTATCTTCTAAGGTTGCTTCTTCGTTATAAACTAACATGGCACTGACTGCTTGAGGAATACTACGTGTTGGAATGACCACAACAGGTTGATCAATCAACTCTGAGACTTGCTCGGCTGCCATAATGATATTTTTATTGTTTGGCAAAATAATATATTTATCGGCTTTCACCGTCTCAATCGCCTTAACAAAATCTTCCGTCGAAGGATTCATGGTCTGTCCTCCAGATAAGACGACGTCCGCTCCAATCGACTCAAATAATTGATGCATTCCTTCACCAGCCGCTACCGTAATTACTGCCGTTGATTTACTTAAAATCATCGCTTGATCATCTACGGTCGGTTGGTCTGGACGACTTGCTTGGTGCTGACGATCAATCTCTCGGACTTGCTCACGCATATTGTCCACTTTAATTTTAATTAACTCACCGAACTGCTGTCCGAGTTGCATAATTTCTCCAGGATTCTCAGTATGAATATGGACTTTAATAATCTCATCATCCGCAACGACTAATAACGAATCTCCACGAGTATTTAATGTTTCACGAAACTGTTCCGTATCAAATGTTTGATCCGTAGTAGCAAAATCTGGGTCAATGCGTACCATAATCTCCGTACAGAATCCATAGGTAATATCATCCATCGAAAGTGGATGCTCTTCCTCATTATTAAAAATTGCATGCGTATGTTGAGATGCTACCGTTTCATGAGCTTCCTCTGATTCATCTTGGAGTGACTCACCAGTCAAGCTCTCTAGGAAGCCTTCATAAATACATAATAAACCTTTCCCACCACTATCAACCACACCAACTTGTTTTAGAACAGGCAATAGATTCGGCGTGTTGTCTAAAGAACGGCGTGCTCCTTCAACAATCGCTTCCATAATCTCAACAATATTATCGGTAGATTGTACCGCATGCTCTCCAGCCATAGCTGATTCACGGGCAACCGTTAAAATTGTTCCCTCTACAGGTTTCATCACCGCTTTATACGCTGACTCTACCCCTCCCGAGAAGGCACTCACAAAACCTTCAGCATCTAATGTTTCAAGATGCTCAATTGCTTTACTAAACCCACGGAAAATTTGTGATAGAATTACCCCAGAGTTACCACGCGCTCCCATTAGAAGCCCTTTTGCTAGAGATTGAGCTAACTCACCCACATGATCGCTCACTGTTTGGGTTAACTTTTCATTTCCAGACGTGAACGTCATATTCATGTTCGTTCCAGTATCCCCATCTGGAACAGGGAATACATTTAACGAATCGACTAAATCTTTATTACGCGTTAAATTATTCGCGCCACTTTGAATCATTTTACGAAAATCTTTCGCTGAAAATTGCTTAATTTCCACGATGACATGTCCTCCTCATATCAGTTGAATTAATCAACCTTTACTCCTTGTACATGAACATTTACATAATCTAGTGAAAAACCAAGCAAACGTTCAACATTGTATTTTACTGTTTCTTGAATATTACGACAAATAACTGAAATCTTTGTTCCGTAGGATACTAATATATAGACATCCACTGAAATCAAATTACCATTTTGTTTTAAAACAATCCCTTTTGCGTAATTTTCATTTTTTAAGACTTCAATGAAATTATCTCGAATCAGATTTTTGCTCACCATTCCGACTACGCCATAGTTATCCGTTACTGAAGCTCCAATGACGGTGGCGATTGCATTCAAGTTAATGGAGACTTGGCCATCTTTTGTTGAAATTTGAACTGCCATTGTATTGATCCTTTCTTTCATTTATTCCTCTTCATTTTACCACATTTGGATATAAGATAATAATAAAAATAAAAAAAGTCAATTTGTAAGATACAAATTGACTTTTATATCGTATTAGGCACGTTCAACTAAACCTGATTTTAAAGCACGAGTTGAAACCCATACTTTCTTCGGCTCACCATCTACTAATACACGAACTTTTTGTAAGTTAGGTTTGAATGTACGTTTCGATGCGTTTAATGCGTGTGAACGTTTATGTCCTGTGCGAGTTCTTCTACCTGTGTAAAAACATTCTTTTGCCATCGTTCATTACCTCCTTTTTATCACAGATGTTTGATTTCTATTATGCGTACTCGAATAAGATATCATATTTAAATGCATTTAGCAAGCTATTTTTCGCACTCTTTCACCCACATCACACAGACCATCCCTGAGTGAAATTCAAGTTGAATCGGAGTGGAAGTGTCAATAAATTCATTACTAATATACGCTTTAGGATAATCGAAATCCGTCGGTGACAAATCATATTCTGCTTGTTGGATGCTAAGCCCTTTAACCGGTGACATTGTAATAATTGATAAATATTGAGGATTGGTTCCCGGTTGAATTTGATAAACACCAGGGTTGAAAAATTGTACTACCGTATCCGATTCAATCATCAAACAGCGCGGAATTAACGACGAAAAACGTGGTTGGTGTGCGAGCCATAGATTTAAGATTAAATGATCTAAGCGTCCACCTGAAGAACCTAGCGCTCCAAAGATATAACAAGCTGTCATATTAGGCATCTGACTGACGTATGCGAGAGCCAATTCCAAATCTGTATCATCTTTATGGGAAGACACGCGTTCAATTTGCTGGCAATACGCTTGTAATTCTTCATATTCTGAAGCAGTAACTGAATCAAAATCACCCATCGCCCAATCAACCGGATAGCCTTGCTGCATCAAGTGATAAGCCCCACGGTCTACCCCGATAAAGTAGACTTGATCAGCAGAATCTAAATAAGTTGGAATCAACTCAAGTGCAGGATGCGGTGCGCCAGCACAAATAATAACTGTGACTCCCATGTTGACAATCCTATCTTAACGAGTCAATCGCTTGGCGCATATTAGCGTGTTTATATACGTATGAACCTGCTACGAGTACATCTGCTCCAGCGACTTTACATTGTGCACCCGTCTGCTCATTTATGCCACCATCGACTTCAATTAAGTAATCATAGCCTTTTTCTTGACGTATGTGAGCTAACTGTGCCACTTTATCTACAGCGTTCGGAATGAATTTTTGTCCGCCAAACCCTGGATTTACAGACATTACTAAGACTAAATCACAGTCCGCTAACAAAGGTTCAATGGCACTTACTGGTGTCCCGGGATTTATGACGACGCCAGCTTTTACACCCGCCTGTTTAATCATTTGAATTGCCCGATGTGGATGTGCTGTAGCTTCAACATGAAACGTAACATAATCTGCACCCGCATCCACGACCGCTTGAATATACCGTTCAGGTTGGTCAATCATCAAATGACAATCAAACACACAATCGACTAGAGGGCGAACCGCAGCCATAACCATTGGTCCAAATGAAATATTCGGGACAAATGTGCCGTCCATCATATCAATATGTAACCAATCTGCTCCAGCATCGACCGTTTCTTTTAACGAATCACCCAATCGACTAAAATCTGCACTTAAAATAGAAGGCGCGATGATCATCTTCAATTCTCCTAACTTATTTGTTTTTTCTTAAATATTTTGGTTTACGTTGCATAATACGTTGCGCGATACTTAAATAACTTTCATATCTTGATTTCGATATTTTCTGATTTTCAACTTGTTCTTTTACATAACAACCAGGTTCTTTGAGATGAAGACAACTGCGAAACTTACAATGCAATGCGGCTTCATCAATCTCTGGGAAGTAATGGGCTAACGATTCTACCTCAATTTGATCAAAATCAATTGCACTAAATCCTGGTGTGTCAGCAATTAATCCCTGGTTAATCGGATATAAGGTAACTTCTCGTGTCGTATGCCGTCCACGATTCAAGGCATCACTAATCGGTCGGGTATCAATTTGTGCTGTTGGAATTAAAGCATTCAATAACGTTGATTTCCCAACACCTGATTGTCCCATCACAACATAAAGACCTTCGTGAATATTTGCTCGAATTCGCTGTGCGGTTTGTTGACTGTTATCGAACACTTCGACTGGATAACCGATTTGTGTATATACTGATTGAATGTGTTCAACTTGTGCCTGTGCAGCCAACTGGCCAACTCGATCGATTAATAAATCGTATTTACTTAAAATAATTTGACACTTCACACCATATTGCTCCGCATTAACGAGATAGTAATCTAATAAAATTTCACTAAAATCAGGTTCAACAAGTGACATGACAATCAATGCTTCGTCCACATTTGCAATACTCGGACGAATAAATTCATTCGCTCGCTCTTTAATCTCAATTAAACGACTTTCAGATTCAGGATGTTTCTCATCGTATTCAAACGTGACGATATCCCCTACTAATGGAGATTGTTGATGATGACGGAATAGACCTTTCGGCTTCGAAATATATGTCTCGCCATTCGACCAAATCGAATAGAAACCACTTTTCGCTTGGAATATTATACCTGTTTGTGTTCGCATACAGCCTCCTTTTCCTACGCTAACTACTCGCTAGGTTCTTGAGGATATACTTCCGGACTTTCCTCAACAACATCCCCGTCACGCATAATCCGATATTGCCCTACACCATTTGACGGAATATAAAGCGTAATTTGAATTTCTTTGGATTCTTTAATTTCGAATTTTTCAGCTACTTGATTAATATTATTTTTTGAATCCCCTATAAAGACTTCGATCACATTTGCCAATGGGTGAGATTGATTTAGGTCACTCTCAGAATATCTTGGAACGTACTCGATTGAAATTGGAATCCGAACGGGAACAATTTCTGTTTCTTCTTGTCCTAACGAAACGACGACCGAAATGGTATCACCAGGTTGTAAAGGCGTACCACTATTAGGACTTTGACGAATTACTTGATCTTTTGGTATGAAATCATGGTATTGATAATCAACTTCAACATTTAATCCATAATTGTCTGCGAAGTTTTCAACCATTTTCAATGATAAGTTATAAAATTCTTGCATCACACTCGATTGGGAATAACTTCCGACAGTTAGCGTAATGGATGTAGCTTCTGGTACAACGCGGCTACCAGCTTGGATACTTTGCGCTAGGATTACATCCGCTTCCTCTTGATTATTTGTATATAAATCATGACGTTCGACAATAAAGCCTGCCTGAATTAATTTTTGACGAACTTGTTCATAGTTTTGGCCAATATAGTCGCCTAATTCTACTTGCTCACGACCGCTACTAACAATTAAGTCAATCGCTGTATTTTTCTTCACCGAAGTTTTGGCCTTTGGATCTGTTCCGATAACATAACCTGAAGGAATTTCGTGGTCCCAGTCTTGTTTGACTTCACCCAACATTAAATTTTCCTTAGCTAACTTATCTTTTGCTTCTTCAAGCGATAATTCTGCTAGATTCGGGACGGTCGTCGACCCCAGTTGGCTGCTAACAACCGTATATAGTCCAAAGAGTACGACAAGTGCCAAAACGACGGATGCAAACCGAATCATCCAACGACGGAATTTTGGCGGCTTCGGTTCAGGAATCTCATCGTAATTAACAATAGACTCTTCTTCCGGCACCACTTCTTTTTCCTTTTCAGCCTGATTCAACGCCATCTCTGCATCGCGTACGGGTCGGATCGGTGTAATTACTAACGACTCCGGATCAGCCAAATTACGGTCGGGGTCAAATGGCGACTCATTCATGCGAATCACACTCAAACTCGTACTTAAATCCATTAACATTTCATGAACCGAGTTATAGCGTTTAGCTGGATCTTTCGCAGTTGCTCGCAGGATGACATTTTCTAAACTTTGCGGCACATAGTCCATCTTGTCTCGAATTCTTGGGAAATCCTCTTGGAAATGTTTCAATGCAATTGACACTGCTGACTCGCCATCAAAAGGAACTTCTCCTGTAATTAATTCATACAAGACAGCACCGATGGCATAAATATCAGATTTTACCGTCGCAGAGCTGCCGCGAGCTTGTTCTGGTGATAAGTAATGAACAGAGCCTAGCAAGGTATTTGTTTGAGTTAATGATGTGTCCGATAACGCGATTGCAATACCAAAGTCAGTAATCTTCACTTCGTTATCATCTGTAATCAAAATATTTTGCGGTTTTATATCTCGATGAATAATGCCATGCTTATGTGCCACTTCAATCCCGGATAAGATTTGACTCATAATATTTACAGCCAGTTCGAGTGATAACGGGGAACGTTCACGAATAAAATTCTTCAAATCCGTTCCTTTGACATACTCCATTACGATATATTGCTGACCTTGTTCTTCATCAACATCATAAACTTCTACAATATTATGATGTAAGAGTTGACTGGCCGCAATGGCCTCACGTTGGAATCGTTGAATCGCTTCTTGATTATCTTGGAAGTCATATTTTAAGACTTTAACGGCAACATCACGATCTAAGATTAAATCTCTTGCCAAATAAACATTGGCCATTCCACCACTGCCAATGGGTTTTGTAATAATATACCGTCCAGATAATTTCGAATGAATTTCAATCATTCACCGTCACCTCCTACCGTTGCTTCTATCTGAGGGCAGGTCAACAAAATTAAAGTAATATTGTCCTTTCCACCCGCTTCATTCGCTTTATCAATCAATTGAAGCCCTAAAGCATCAATGTCAGTTTGTTGAGCGAACAGTTGGTTCATCTCTTCTAACGTCAACATATTAGTTAAGCCATCAGAACAGAGCATCAATCGATCGATTTCATGCATTGACAACTTCGCCAACTCATAACTAACCGTCGGGGTGATGCCAATCGATTGGGTTACAATATTTCGGCTTGGATGTTCCAAGCCTTCTTCTGCCGTAATTTCTCCAATACGAATCAACTCATTCACTAACGATTGGTCTTCCGTTAACTGAACGAGTTCACCTTGACTAAAGGCATATGCCCGGCTATCCCCCACATGGGCTATATAGATAGAATCGCCAGAAATCAGCGCCATAATCAGCGTTGTTCCCATCCCTTCAAGTTGATTGTCCTCGAGAGATTTTTGATAAATATATTGGTTAACACCTTCTACCGCATCACGAATCCATTCAGTGGATTGCTGATCGGTAAAAGTAACGCGGTAATCTTTAAATAAATTGCCTAAAAACTTTGCCGTCAACTCACTCGCAACATCACCTGCAAGATGCCCTCCTACTCCGTCACATAAGACAAATAAATAACAATCTTCGGAGGTTACAAAATAGTCTGCATAATCTTGATTCGTTTTGCGTCGCTTTCCGACATTTGAACGAACAGAAATCTCCATAATGAATAAGTCTCCTCAGTCAATAATCTACCCATCACGCTTCGCGTCGTTTCATGCGACAGATAAAAAATCCATCAGTATGATATTGATCTGGCCAAATACGAACCCAACCGGGTTGCTCGATTACATCACTTGGAACCTCTGTTGGTTGGATCGGATCAATTTCAAATTGGGGATGGGCTTTAATAAATTGTTCCACATTTTTTTCATTTTCTTCATAAGATAAGGTACAAGTACTATAAATCAATTTGCCTCCAGGCTTTACATAAGGAGCAAAATGATTTAAAAATTTCGCTTGTATTTGCGCTAATGCCTGAATATCCGTAATTTTCTTCGTATATTTAATCTCAGGTTTACGTCGCATAATTCCTAGCCCTGAACAGGGTACGTCTAAATATATAATATCATAGAACGTGTCTTTTTTTGGATGAAATTGTAAGGCATCCGTCACCTTTAAATTCACTTTGTCAATCAAATTCATTCGTTCCATATGTTGGGCAACTTTATTCATCTTATCGGCACTAATATCTAAAGCCGTTAGATGCCCATCCGTCAATAGAGAAGCAATATGCGTCGCCTTACCCCCAGGTGCGCAACACGCATCAAGAATCTGTTCATCGCCTTGAATATCACCGACCGGTGCTACCAGCATCGAACTTTCATCTTGAATCGTAATGAGTCCATCTTGGAACAATGAACTTTGCAAGACTTGAGGTGAATGTAAAATAATTCCTGCTGGCGACAAGGTACTGGCCTCCGCATCAATACCTTGCTCTTTTAATCGAGCAATGGCTTCCTCGCGATCCATTTGTTTTAGATTAACTCGTGCAGTCAATTTGGGCGTCTCGTTTAAGGAACTCAGCATGGCTTCTAACTTCTCTGAAGTTCGATTTGACTGAAAATATTCAACCATCCAATTCGGTAAACTGTACTCAATACTGAGACGTTCTACCGGATCTTCAATTTCTTCCACCACATTGCTCGGTTGCCGCATGAATTCACGTAAGACCCAATTAACAAACTTCCCTAATCCTGCATGACCATTGGTTTTAGCAATCAAGACAGCTTCATTCACCACCGCATGTGGCGGAATGCGATCTAAATAACACAATTGGTAGATTGATAATCGAAGGAGAGTTTTAACCCACAGATCCACTTTTTTATTTTGAAGCAATGAGTCTAAAGAAAAATCTAGCGTCATACGGTGTTGTAATACTCCATAGACGACACGAGTTAACAGCGCCTTATCCCTTGAATCAAATTCCGAATCCGTCATAAATGCATCAATCAAAACATTCGAATAGCCCCCTTCATTTTCAATTTGATCTAAGATCAGCAGCATATGCCACCGAATGTTTTGATTTAATCTTTTTTGACTGCGTTGCTTAATTTTCATAATTTCCCTCACTTGATTCAAAAGCTTCTGCTAGAAGTTGGTCAAGTTCTACGCCATTCAACCATTGTTCAGTTAGCATTCGTTTCTTCCCACTCGGTTGAAGTTCATCGATTGCAAAGTAAGTTTGCTGACCACATTGGATAATAAGGCGTCCCCCGTCTGCAGCTACAATTTGTCCAGGGGTAGCCTTTTGATACGAACTTGTTACCGGTTGACCTGCCCAGATTTTGATGCGTTCTCCGTTTAGCATTGTATATGAACTTGGGAAAGGACGAAACGCTCGAATTTGATTATCAATTTGTTGGGCCGTTTGGTGCCAATTAATCCGTTCTTGTTCTTTTGTAATTTCCGGTGCATAAGATACTTCTGCTTCATTTTGAACTTGAGGTTGAACTTTACCTGCAAACAAATCTGGCAAAGTATCAACAAGTAATTCCCCACCGAGAATGGCTAACTTCTCAAATAAGACACCCACATCATCGCTTGACTCAATGGGGATGCTACGCTGACTTATTATATCACCCGCATCCATTGCTTTTGTCATATACATAATCGTAATCCCAGTTTCCTCATCCCCATTCCAAAGGGCATAGTGAATCGGAGCGCCACCTCGATATTTAGGTAATAAAGAGGCGTGAACATTGATGGCACCAAGTGTAGGAAGTTGTAACATGGCTTGTGGTAAAAATTGCCCATAAGCTGCTGTAATAATTAAATCTGGTTCAAGAGAGGTAATCCGTTTCATAGCTTCATCTTCTTTAATATTTTCGGGCTGAAAAACTTCGAGATGGTGGGCTAGTGCCACTTCTTTAACCGGAGTTGGCGTTAAAATTCGCTTACGCCCTACGGGACGATCCGGTTGGGTTACCACTAAAACCACCTCAAAATCATGGTTAATTAATTGTTCAAGTACATGCGCCGCAAAATGTGGCGTTCCCATAAAAACAATTCGCTGTGTCATAATATCCTCCTGACATTAAAATTGCGGTTCATGATCAATCTGAATAAAGACTCGCTCTTTAGCTGTATCTTGCGATTCCTCCAAAATTTGATTCAAGGCTTCTTGAATTAAAGATTGATCTTTGTATTTCAATAATAAATTCACATAATAATAATTATTCATCCGTCGCATGCTATCCACATTGGGGCCGATAATTAAAAGACGCTCTGTTTGACATGCTGGAAGTTGCTTCAGTTGATTCTTAATCAAATGAATGACTTCCACTGCTTTACGTCGATCTTGACTCGATACTGTAATCGATGTGACAAAGTAATACGGTGGATAATTAGCTAAACGACGACGCTTCATCTCATAATAGAAAAAATTCACATAATCGTGGTTTTGGGCAAAATGCATGACATAATGTTCTGGGTTATAAGTTTGGATAATAACAGACCCCAGTTTGTCACCTCGCCCTGCTCTCCCACTAACTTGAGTAAGTAACTGAAACGTCCGTTCACTCGCTCGAAAATCAGGTAAATTTAAAGCTGTATCCGCGTTAATAACGCCAACTAAGGTCACATTTTCAAAGTCTAGCCCTTTTGCAATCATTTGCGTGCCCAATAAAATATCACCTTGGTGCGCTTCAAAATGATCTAGCAATTGTTTATATTTACCCTTCCCACGGGTTGTATCATTATCCATCCGGATAATTCGAACGCCTGGAAATAATTGCGATAAAGTTTCTTCAACTTTTTGTGTTCCAATACCATGTGAATGGATATGCTCGGAATGGCACTGTGGACATTGTGTCACCACAGGTGTTTGATAATTACAATAGTGACATTTCATTACTTGTTCCGCTTTATGATAAGTTAAGGAAATATCACAATGGGGACATCCCATAATATACCCACATTCACGGCATAAGAAATATGACGCAAAGCCACGGCGATTTAATAGCAACAAGATTTGTTCGTTTCGTTCGAGTCGCTCACGAATTGCCTGCTCCAGTGCCGGAGATATTTCGGTCGATGACTCCAATAAAACAGATTGGCGTAAATCAATCACTTTTACCGGTGGTAATGGAGATTGATTAACTCGTTTATGCATTGTAATCAGTTGATATTTACCGACTTCGGCGCGAGCGCGACTTTCCAAAGATGGTGTAGCACTCCCTAGCAAAAGTGGACAGCTGTGATACTCACTCCGCCATTTTGCCACATCACGTGCATGATAGCGTGGATTTTCACTTTGTTTATACGTGCCTTCATGCTCTTCATCAATAACGATGATGCCGATATTTTCAAGCGGTGCAAAAATTGACGAACGAGCTCCCACCACAATTTTTGCCTCACCGCGTATAATTCGTTGCCACTCATCAAATTGCTCGCCCACTGAAAGTCCCGAATGAAGAACGGCCACACCTGTATCAAATCTTGATAAAACACGGCGTATCATCTGAGTGGTTAAAGCGATCTCTGGTACAAGTAAAATCGCTGTTTGGCCCCGCTGGGTCACTTGATCAATTAGCTGCAAGTACACCTCGGTCTTACCACTCCCAGTCACCCCTTCTAACAAATAAGTTTTGGATACCTTCTGTTCAACAGATTGCATCACTTGATCATATGCTGCTTGTTGTTCAGGTAGTAATTCACGGTGTTGACTAGGTTCGATTTGATAATCCATCACAGGATTTCGATAGACTTGCTGTTCTATTTTTCTAAGCCACTGTTTTTCGACTAGTGCATTTAAACTACGATTTGAAACAGATAATAATTCCATAACCTCTGATTGAAGCACTTGGTATTTCGAATCGAGAGCTGTTTGATGAATTAAATATTTTAAAATTTCTTTTTGCTTGTAACTACGACCGTCCAGCTGCTCGATAAATTCTTTGGCTTGTTCCACCGAGACGGCTAATTCAATCCAAGTTTGTGTTTTACTTCGGGCTTGATCATGCGGAATATATTGCAGATGGAGGGCTCCTTGACGAATCCATCGGTTTAGCGTTTGAGCATCCATTTGCGCTAACAACTGTTGGCGAGTATAGTTTTGGTCCGATTTAATCCACTGTGTAATTTCTCCTGAGAGTTGCGATACATCTTTTACAGAAATAACTTCATCGTATTTTCCTTTTAATACATTCGGAATCATCGCTTGTAGAACAGTAATTCGAAAGGCATTCAACTGTTCTGCCATCGCCTGGCTTAATTCAATCAACTCTTCGGGTAAATAACTTTGCCAGTCCAACAGCTCACTAATTGCGCGTAACTCTCCGGGATAATCTGATGTTTCAGCCAAAGCTACAACAAATGCCAATCGCGTTTGAAAACCGAACTTGACTCGCACCCGACTTCCAACTTGGATGGAGGATTCCATCTCTGAAGGAACTACATAATCATATGTTTGATTCACTTGCCGATTCGGTATATCAATAATTAATGATGCAATCATCAGAGCCTCCTTTCATTTCAAATCGATCCTATCTTTATTTAGAAAACAAAACCGAACTCAACTTTCACGCAAAAACCACTTTAAACCTCGCAAGGAATCCGTGATTCAGCATGACCGTTTCCGTTCGGTATTTGCAGATTCTATGAATTTAAACTGTTCAATTCGCCCGCTTCAATTTCTTCAAGCGCTTGACCAATCGTTTTAACCGATTGATACTTCTCGAGTAATCTCAACGGATGTTTTTGCATCTCATGAGCTCGTTTGCTTGCTAAAATAATCAACTTATATTTAGAAGGCTCTTGCTCTACTAATCGATCAATCGAAGGTAATAATAACATTATTTATTCTCCTTTTTGAAAGTAACTTTGTATTTGTAATTTAATCGCATCGATCATACGTTCAACACGTAGATGCTCACTTTGAATAATCGCATTAATTTTTTGGACCGCATTTTCAACTTGATCATTTACGACGACGAAGTCGTAATGCTTCATCATTTCGATTTCTTCACGCGCTTTTTGCATCCGTTCGTAAATAATATCTTGTTTATCGGTACCTCTTCCGACAATTCGACTCTCTAATTCCGAAATATTCGGTGGTGCTAGAAAAATAAAGATTCCTTCCGGCATTCTTTCGCGCACTTTCATGGCACCTTGAACTTCAATCTCTAGAAACACATCGTGTCCTTTCGATAAATGTTCTTCGATCGGTTGAATTGGAGTTCCATAATAATTGCCCACGTACTGTGTATATTCGAGCAAAGCACCTTGTTCAATTAACCCCTCAAATTCTTCACGACTCATAAAGTAGTAGTCTTTTCCATCCACTTCACCAGGACGAATTTTTCGGGTGGTTGCAGAAATTGAATAAGTATAGTTATATTGATTATCTTTAAACACAGCTGCCCTGACGGTACCTTTACCAACACCTGACGGACCTGATAATACAATTAATAATCCTCTTGTTTCGCTCATAACAACCTCCACATTCTTAAACCGATATTTAATCTCTATGATAACATATTCCGCCTAAAGATTAAATAAGACATTACTGATTGTCTGATTCAAAACACTTGCACATAAAAATTTAAAAATGAATTATAAACACTTGACAAAGGGAACATTTGTTCGTATAGTATAAATACAAACAAATGTTCGTATTCGGAGGTGAATGGTAAATGGAATTACCAATTAAACAAGGTTCTGCATTCGTTAACGCAATCTCAAATTATTTTATGGGGTTTGCAGCACAAGAAAGTCATAATCAATCCATTATAATGCCGCTACGAGAGGTTGAGAGTCAACTAAATCGAGCCTATGTATCAATGGAGCCCTTGTCTGTCCACTTCGAATATTATGATTGCACCGAGCAAATTCAACAAGCAATAATCGATGTTGTAGTTAAGACACCCATTTTAACAAATCGTTGCATTCAACTTGAACGTTTGTCTGATGGTAAGTCAATTACGCTACTTACCGAACAAATTCTATCCGTAGCTGCCACTACCGCATAGAGTTTGATAATGCAATAATTCCCTTTTAATAAAATAAGTCCTTGCACCTGAAGTGCTTCTATAAGTTGGATGGTTTATCCAACTTATAGATAAGCACCTCTTTCAAGCAAGGACTTATTTTTTAATTAATCATTTAATAAAGCTGATGTCTCTTTACGAGATAAGTATGGGCTTCGCTTAGGTATTATTGTCTTCGGAACAAAGCGGGCCATTAAACATAGAATAAGGGCATTAATTGCTGCTGTAACAATTAGGCTTATCCAGAAATCTTTTGCGTTAATTGGCAACAGTGAAGATTGTTTTGCAATCAGTGGCCCGATCCAAAATAGGACTAAGTAATAAACAAGACTTGCTAGCAAACTAGCTGTTGCAATATTTAAGTAGGTTGAAGAGTAGCGTCGATTATTCAGAGTTTTATGCGTATTTCTAGCAAATAATCCTCCACCGGCACTTAATGTAATCGGAATGATATAGTATAAAAGCATCAGTATTACATCACTAAAACCATAAGATAAGATCCCTAATATAATGCTAGCAATTAAAGCAACTATGGATCCTAACTCATACCCATACCTTAGACTTAACCATAGGATTGGTAACATTGTAAGACCGATATACATTCCTAATTGATCAATCACTAATTTCATCATTGAGCCCATCAAAATGGTCAATACCAATGCGATACCACAGTCAATTAATAAACTTTTTGAACGTTGATTCATCTACTTCCACTCCATTCTATTTATTCACTTGATAACTTGAAGCTTCCATAATAATTGGAAGAACGACCGGACGACGTTTCGTTTCTTTATAAAGATATTTGCCTATTTTCTCACGTAATTCTCCCTTAAGCTCGCCCCAATCAAATTGATTTTCTAATTTTAGATGTTCTTCTAAAATATCAATCGTCATATCTGAACAAGCTTGAATCAAATCAATACTCGTCTTCATATAGACAAAGCCGCGAGAGGTAATTTGTGGGCCGACAAGGACCTCTCCTAAACGACGTGAAATCGTCGCTACTACCACAAAAATACCATCTTCACTTAAAATACGACGGTCTCTTAGGACTACGTTACCGATGTCACCAACACCGATGCCATCGATCAGAATATCTCCGGAAGGGACTTGACCCGTAATCGCTAAATGGCCGTTACGATATTCCATCACATCTCCTGGTGAGGCAATTAAAATATGGTCTTCATCGTATCCCATCTCTTGAGCAATCGCAGCATGCGCAAATAACATCCTTGATTCGCCATTAATCGGAATTAAATAATCTGGCTTAATAAATGATAACAACATCTTTAAGTCACTCGCATTCGCATGACCAGAGAATTTATATTTATCGTTAATCGTTCGTACCGTTGCACCCGCTCGATAGATTAAATCACTTGTTTTCGCAAAAAGTGTCTCCATTGAAATTGACGGGGTCGTGGCAAAGTAGACCAAATCGCCAACTTCAATATTAACGCGTCGGTGACGTTTCATCGCCATCGTTTGAATATTCTTCATCGGCTCCCCTACATCACCCGTCACAAGAACAAGTACTTCTTCAGGAGCTAAACGGTTCATATCTTTAATATTTCCGACAATATCTTTCGACGGGATACTGATTTTATTCAACTTAATAGCCACATCAATAATCTCATAAACTTGTTCATCGGCTAAGAAAATTTTACGACCACTTTCGAAAGCTGCATTGAATAATTGCTGAATGCGCGCAATATTACTCCCAATTGAAGCTACGATTACGCGACCCGGATGATTCATAAAGACTTCAGACATATTATTAATGATTTTATTATCCCCAACTGTTGGCAAATAATTCTCTGCATCTGCAGAGTCGCTTAAAAGGGCAATTACGCCTGATTCTCCAATATCTGTCAAGCGACCGAAGTCAGTATGATATTCTCCACTGGCACTTGGATCGAACTTAAAGTCTCCAGTATAAACAATCGAGCCAATTTGAGTTTGAACTACAATCCCTACAGAATCTGGAATTGTATGCGTTGTACGGAAGAAACTAATCGTCGCATCTTTGAACTCAATTTCCGTCTCTGCATAAATTTGGAAGAAATTCTCAATCCGATCTTCTAAACCTTGCGATTTGGCTGTGATCGTCGCTAACTCAATCGTTAACTCAGTCCCGAAAACTGGGGCATCGACCACTTCTAATAGATAAGGCAGTGCGCCCATTGCGTCGTCATGACCATGCGTCAGGAAAATCCCGACAATGTCATCTCGACGGCTTTCTAAATAGGTAAAGTCAGGAATGACCGCATCAATTCCTAACATTTCTTCTTCAGGATAGACGAGCCCACAATCCAGGATAAAAAGAGAACGATTAACCTCAACAATATAAAGGTTTTTCCCTTCTTCTTTCACGCCTCCTAAAGGTATGATTTTAATATCTGTCATTTTACACCTCTTGTATTTTTAAACTGTATTCATCTTAACAAGTATACCATAGATAGCGAGTGAATAAAAAGAGAGCCGATTTTATTATTATCTACACATAATGAAAAGGATAATGAAAAATCATTATCCTTATAAATGCATTCTATTCTTTTGGAAGTAATGCTTTGCGGGAAAGATTAATTCGGCCGCGATCATCAATTTCAGTCACTTTAACTTCAATTTGATCGCCAAGCGATAATACATCTTCTACTCGTCCAACACGGTGATGCTCTAATTCAGAGATATGAACAAGTCCTTCCTTACCTGGTAAGACTTCCACAAAGGCACCGAATTTCTCAATCCGCTTCACAGTACCTTGATAGATATCTCCGGCTTTAACTTCGCGTGTCAGTTGATCAATAATTTCCTTAGCACGATCAATCATCGCCTGATCACTTGAGGCAATACTTACATTACCTTCATCGTCAATATCAATTTTAACACCCGTTTCATCAATAATCTTATTGATGGTCTCGCCACCTCGACCGATTACAACTTTAATCTTATCTGGATCGATTTGAATCATATCAATCTTCGGTGCATATGGACTTAACTCTGCACGTGGCTCTGGCAAGGTCGCCGTTAAATTATCTAAAATTTCTAACCGTGCACGGCGTGCTTGTTCAAGGGCTTCTTCTAAGATTTGACTCGTAATCCCTTCGATTTTGATATCCATTTGTAAGGCTGTAATTCCTTCAGAAGTTCCTGCAACTTTGAAATCCATGTCGCCAAGGTGGTCTTCCATACCTTGAATATCTGTCAAAATCGTATAATGTTCACCATTCATCACGAGCCCCATCGCAATCCCAGCTACAGGTGCTTTAATTGGTACACCTGCATCCATTAATGCTAATGTCCCAGCACAGATTGAAGCCTGACTCGATGAACCATTAGACTCTAATACTTCGGATACTAAACGAATCGTATACGGGAAAGTTTCGACATCTGGAATCACTTCATTTAATGCTTTCTCTCCTAAAGCACCATGCCCAATTTCACGACGGCCTGGGCTTCCCATTCTTCCAGTTTCACCTACAGAATATGGTGGGAAATTATAGTGATGAATAAATCGTTTACCTTCTTCAACGCCTAATCCATCGATGACTTGGTATTCACCGAGTGGTGCTAAAGTGGCCACCGTTAAAGCTTGAGTCTGTCCACGAGTGAATAAACCTGAACCATGCGTTCTAGGTAAGATTCCTACGCGTGATGCAAGTGGACGAATTTCATCCACTTGACGGCCATCTGGACGAACCCGATCAATCGTAATCAGTTTCCGCATTTCTTCTTTCTCAAGACGTTGTGTCGCTTCATTCACTGATTTGATAATGGATTCTAAATCTTCATGATCCGCATACTCCGTTTCGTATTTTTCACGAACTTCTTCCATCACTGCTGCGATAGCTTCTTCCCGAGCTAATTTTTCTTGAACTTGAATCGCTTGAAGCATCGACTCACGGTAAGCTTGTTGAACTTCCTCAATAATTTGTTCATCGTGACTTACAATAGATAATTCAAATTTTTCTTTTCCGCAATCCGCAATGATTTGATTTTGGAATGCGATCAATTCTTTAATCGCTTCATGCCCCTTTAATAAAGCTTCTAACATTTCCGCTTCAGAAACTTGTTTGGCGCTCGACTCAACCATATTAATGGCTTGTTCTGTCCCAGCTACTGTCAGTTGAATATCAGATTCAGCTGCTTGATCAACGCTTGGGTTAATGATTAATTCATTATTGACACGACCTACTTGAACCCCTGCGATTGGACCGTTAAATGGAATATCTGACACGCCTAAAGCAAGTGATGCTCCTAGCATCGCGGCCATTTCTGGTGAACAATCATTATCAACCGACAATACGGTCGTAATAATTTGAATTTCATTACGCACGCCCTCTGGGAACATCGGACGAATTGGTCGGTCAATAAGACGTGAGGTTAACGTTGCATGCTCTGAAGGACGGCCTTCACGTTTAATAAATCCTCCTGGAATCTTACCAACGGCGTACATCTTCTCTTCGTAATTTACCGTCAATGGGAAGAAATCCATTGCTGAAGGTTTACTTGATGCGGCTGCCGTACAAAGCACTACAGTATCACCATAGCGTACTAAAACAGCTCCGTTAGCTTGTCGAGCAACTTCACCTATCTCAACAATGAGCGGACAGCCAGCCCATTTTGTTTCATATACTTTCTTATCGAACATTACATCTCTCCTTCAATTTTTCGTGCTAATTCACTACTAAACAAATATCAAGCACCTCAACGGAACTGCCTCATACTTGTATAGTAGTAAAATAAGCATCCTTGATACGCTTATTGTAGCATAGTTTAAACTTATAACGCTATAAAATAACAAAACTCTTCCCGGAATAACCAGGAAGAGTTCACTAAATTAACGACGTAATCCAAGACGTTGAATTAAATCACGGTAACGACTTACATCGTTGTCGCGTAAGTATGCTAATAAGTTACGACGACGACCGATTTTTTTCATTAATCCACGGTATGAATGGAAATCTTTCTTATGTGTACGAATATGCTCGTTCAGAGAGTTAATATCTTCTGTCAATAAAGCAATTTGTACTTCTGGTGAACCAGTATCTCCTTCATGTGTGGCGTATTCTGCGATAATTTCACGCTTACGTTCTGCTGAAATAGCCATCTTTATCACCCTTTCTATCATAATCCTCAGCCAAGAAAAACGTCGAGTGAATCGTTTATCTGAGCAGAGGTCCTCTTTAAAAAAATTAGCCAAGCATCGGATGGAATCAGCAACGAATGACTACTTGATTAATGTACTAAACTTTCCAAAGGATTGCAAGCCTTTTTCGTGTCTACTGATTTAAATTCGTAATAAAATCAACTCCGAACACTTGATACATCGTACGAGTTACAATTACAATAAAGTGTTCCATACCGAGTTCACTATGATGAATCTCATCAAAGGTATACCAATCTGGATTCCCTTTTTGATAATTATACCAGTCTACTTCATAGGCATTCGGGAATTTTTCCGAAGTAGCTTTAATAATATCATTAACTTCTTTAATATGGAAAACCCGTGAGTTGGTATTGACGAGGAATACATTGCGATCAGGACCTAGTATTTCCATCAGTTCATCCACCGCAGGTTGGTCTAAACCAGCATTGGTTCCTAAAATAACAACTACATTTTCTTTCACCACGCCCTCTTGAACCAATTCCCTTAACATCGGTAGAGCATCCCATATTTGAAGACTACTTTCACCAAAGTAATTTCCATTTTGGAAAACATCAATCGCATAAGGTCCCGTAATAAACGCTAATGAATCTCCGAAGATTGTTACTGGAACTTCAGTTGCAAAGAGCAATTCACTTGAAGTTAGTTCGTTAAATACAATTGGATGATACACTTCAGCATTTTCAAAAGCTTCTTCGTGTTCGGCAAGTAAATTATCAATCATCGATAAATCAACTTCCGGTTGTTGTTTTAAAATCGCAGCCAATTGTTTCATTGGATCTTGTACGACAAGTTCCGTTGAAAGAAGCGTTTGATACTGTTGATCTATATCCTTTATAAATTCTTGCGTCTTAACTAATTCTCGAGCTGCTGGGTAAACATCATCCGATTGTACATGAACGCTCTGTTGATACAAGCGATACTCTAGGTCAAACGTTGCTAATGACTTATCGTTAGCTGAAGCGATGAGACCCCGAATAAACAATAAACATAGGACAATAAAACCAAAGAATTTAATAAATTTAATATGTAACCATTGACGCTGTTCAATTAATGTAATAATTTCTTGGCTGTCTTGTTTCCAATCCCAATGAGTTCCAAACCAAATATTCAATTGATCTTGTTCAATCCAACGGTAAGACAACTCACCAATTAGAAGAATTGTCACGATTGATGCCACCGCAATTAGATGAATATTTTCCCCTAAACGACGATATTGGCTTAAATAGAAGATAATAATTGGATAGTACCATAGATAATAAGAATAAGAGCGTCGACCTAATAAATACAAAGGCTTCACCGAGAGAAGCAGTGATAATATTGGTGCACCAATGGTGATACTTATAATCAACCCCGCACTAATCCAATTATAGACAGCCATCCATAACATATAAGTAATATCAGAACGGTCATTTTGGGTAAAGACCAATGCAATTGCACCACCGAGTGAAGCTAAAGCGAGAAGATGATAAACCCACTGTTTATACTTAAAACGATACAGTATATTCAATAGGGTCGGCACCATATAAGCCGTCGAAATACCTAAAGCAAACGAAGCAAAACGAGTATCAATACCATAATAAACGCGGCTCGGATCTCTCCCCGGCTGATAGATAAATATCGCCAAAGTGTGACACATCGTAGCAATTACAATCCAAATAATTCCTTTAGATGGAATTGATAATTTAAATTGGTGAATGCCCATCATTAAGATACTGGCAATCACAAGCGACTGCATATAAATTGCGACATACCACAAATGGGTAAACGGCGAAGCGCTTGTCATTTGAACAAAGTAGGATCGGTCCGAAAATATTTGAAAAAGATTGTTGTAGAAAAATAATCCGCTTAACAAGTCATTGCGAACCGACTTTAACGCAACTGGGTGAATAAAAAGCCAGCTAATGACAATTGCCATTATCATCCATAATAATGGATAAAATAGACGCTGAATCGTTTTCGATATTAACTGTCCATATCCTGAAAAGTTCAATGGTGCATCATAACTTTGCAATTTCTCAAAACTACGAGCAAAGAAATATCCTCCGACCACTAAAAATGTATTAACAAGTAAAAACCCACCCGGAAAAATTGATGGAAACAAATGATAAGCAATGACTGAAATAATTGCCAGTCCTTTCAATCCATCAAAACTTAACACGCGTTTTCGTTGCATTTGTCTCCCTCCAATTCTAAAATCATTAATTCTAAGTATAACGCTTTGCTATTAAATATAAAACAGCTTTGAAACAATTATTTCATATAAGATGCTTTTAATTCTAAAATAATATCTCGCAACTGGGCAGCGGCTTCAAAATTCATATCTTTCGCATATTGACGCATTTGTAAAACCATTCGCTCCAATTCTTCTTCACGCTGCAATTTCGATAGTGATTTGAATTGTGTTAAGAAATTCTCCTCTTGTTCTTCTGGCGCGACCTCATGTGAAATACGGATTAAATCACGAATTTCTTTTTTCACCGTCTTAGGTGTAATATTGTGAGCTTCATTGTATGCTTGTTGAATCTCGCGACGACGATGCGTTTCATCGATCGCAAATTGCATCGATTCGGTGACTCGATCAGCATACATAATGACATGCCCGTTCTCGTTTCGCGCAGCTCGCCCGATGGTCTGAATCAACGCGCGCTCGCCACGTAAGAACCCTTCCTTATCGGCATCTAAGATAACTACTAGTGAGACTTCAGGGACATCGATCCCCTCTCGCAGTAAGTTAATTCCTACTAATACATCAAAGGTTCCTAGACGCAAATCTCGAATGATTTCCGTTCGTTCCAATGTCTTAATATCACTATGTAAATATTTCACTTTAATATTTAATTCTTTCAGATAGGTTGTTAAATCTTCCGACATTTTCTTCGTTAACGTTGTAATAAAGACACGCTCATTGCGTTCCGTACGTTGACGAATTTCACTGACCAAATCATCGATTTGACCTTGGATTGGTCGAACATCAATAATTGGGTCCAATAATCCCGTCGGACGGATGATCTGTTCAATATAGTGCCCATTGGTTTTCTCTAATTCATATGGACCGGGTGTTGCCGAAATATATACAATTTGATGTACATGCTTTTCAAACTCTTCGATGGTCAAAGGACGGTTATCTAAAGCACTTGGTAAACGAAATCCATAGTCAATAAGTTGTTGTTTACGAGCTCGGTCTCCATTATACATCCCTCTAATTTGAGGCATGGTCATATGGGACTCGTCGATGACAATCAAAAAGTCATCTGGGAAGAAATCCAACAACGTAAATGGCTGCTCCCCAGGTAATCGCCCGTCTAAGTGCCGTGAGTAATTCTCAATTCCTGAACAATAGCCCATTTCAAGGAGCATCTCTAAATCATAGACCGTGCGCTGTTCTAATCTTTGTGCTTCAAGTAACTTATTTTCGGAGCGTAGTTCTTCCAGTCGCATTTCCAATTCTTGTCGAATCGTATCAACGGCGTGTAAAGTCTGCTCTTGATCCGCCACAAAGTGAGTCGCAGGATAAATTGGATAGTGTTCTAACTCACGCTGAATCTCACCTGTTAAGACATCTACCATCCGAATTCGATCAATTTCATCGCCGAACCATTCAATCCGAATGACTTCACTTTCACGTGATGCCATAAAAATTTCCATAACATCACCACGTACCCGAAAAGTTCCACGTTGAAAATCAATATCATTTCGCACAAATTGCATTTCAACTAATCGTTTCATCACAGCTTCACGACTGACTTCTTGTCCTTTTCGAATTGATAAAACATGGTTGGCATACTCTTCGGGATTGACTAATCCATAAATACAAGAGACAGAAGCCACTACAATCACGTCATTTCGTTCTAATAAAGCAGATGACGCTGAATGACGCAGACGGTCAATCTCATCGTTAACCATCGCTTCTTTTTCAATATAAGAGTCCGTAGACGGAACATATGCCTCCGGTTGATAGTAGTCATAGTAAGAAACAAAGTATTCGACCGCATTATCCGGGAAAAACTCTAATAATTCACTATAAAGTTGCCCCGCTAAGGTCTTATTATGTGCCAAAACAAGAGTAGGTTTATTAACTTCTTGAATCACATTTGCAATCGTAAAAGTCTTCCCTGTTCCAGTTGCACCGAGCAACACTTGTTCTTTTTCATTGGATTGAATCCCCTTGACGAGCTGCTCAATGGCTTGAGGTTGATCACCACTGGGCTGATAAGGAGCTTTTAATTTAAATTCGTTGTATTCCATTGATTTCATTCCTTTAAAAAAATTTGCAATACGTCCTAGTATTCATGTATAATATTGTCTGTTGACTCTGTCGACCTAAATGATTAATATAAGACTTATCTAAGAAAGAGGTGACAATTATGGCAAACAATCCATCAGCAATTAAACGCACACGTCAAACAATCAAGCGTACTGAAAAAAATACCGCTAAATTATCTGAAATGCGTACACATATCAAAAAATACAAAAACGCCGTTGAGACTGGCGAAGGTGATTTACAAGCATTATTAACTAACGCAGTGAAAAGTATTGATATCGCCGCAGGTCATGGTATTATACATACCAACAAAGCCAAACGTCTAAAATCAAATTTAGCAACTTATGCTAAATAATAATTTCAATGGTTCAAAAGAAGCTATCCGAGCACATTCGTGTTCGGATTTTTTATTGATACAATTGATGCAACTGCGTTATCAATAAATAAAAGTGATTGTCAGGCATGCCTACACCCGTCTTTAATTTAAAGTCAATTTCCGCTAAATAATCATAAAAAGTTTTCAGTGAGGATAGAGAAATATGACGTGCATTTTGTAAAGCGATTTGTACTCGATATGGATGGATATTCAATAATTTGGCAATATCACTCGGTTGATAACCTTGACGTTGAAGGATGTAAGATTGTAACATAACGCGAAATTGGGAAATGATCAAACCAAAAATTGCAATTGGCTCATGCTTCAACAAAATCAAATCCTCATAAATTTGAATGGCTTCGGAATATTTCTTAGCTGATAGTGCATTGGTTAATTTAAAAATATCGGACTCCATCGTACGTGGCACCAACTGAGTTAATGTTGCTTCATCGATTTCATTACCCGATAACGCATATAATTGTAACTTTTTAAGTTCCTCTATGGCTTGGGTTAATGAATAAGATACACGCACTAATAAACTATCCACTAAATGTGCCGATAATTGGAAGTTCTGATTAGCAAG
This sequence comes from Falseniella ignava, assembly GCF_002847645.1. Classification (NCBI taxonomy): domain Bacteria; kingdom Bacillati; phylum Bacillota; class Bacilli; order Lactobacillales; family Aerococcaceae; genus Falseniella; species Falseniella ignava. The sequence continues at coordinate 39,768 of NZ_PKHE01000003.1, read as the reverse complement.
ATATTGTTGAAGATATTGCTTTACCTTTGATTCATCCGGAGACGTAACATCGACAACATAACCTTGTTTCTTGGCAACTTTCGTTAATTTTTTGCGTCCATCGATCTTGGATGTACCGTGATGAAAAATAACCACGCTCGAGGGATTGGGATTATTAAAGTACGTATTGAGTCTTTCTTTATCCGTATCGCTCATCTTAAGACTTGTTTGACTCGAAAGGATTGCTCCATGATGAACGGTAATCAGTCGCTTAGAAGCAAAAAAACTATAAGAATCTGCTTCATTCAACATGGCTTCAATAGAATCCTCTTCTAAATCCATTGAAATGACTTCATATTCCGAATCCAGTGCCGAATCTGGCGCAATCTGCTGATAAAATTGCTCAATTAAAAAAGCTTCATCACCTTCTAGAATATAAATAGGTTGTACCATCTTCCCCTCGCCTCCTTACATGAAAATCTTCAATAAATATTCTTATTCTATTATACCAAAAATATCGTTAGAACAGAAAAAAGGTACCTGAAACGATACCTTTAAATCAAACTAAGAACGTTGAATTTCAACGACCCAATTATCTTCTTTTTCGCTTGAATTCAGCATTGACGGCTTAAGTTCAGCTTGGTCATTGCGCGCCACAACCCGTCCACTAAATGGCGAAGGCACTTCAATCGCGGCTTTTGCTGCTTCAACATTGAATAGTGTGTCATCTTCCTTAATTTCACCTAAATCAGCGATGCTAACATAGGCGATGTCTCCCGCTTCTTCCTGAAAAATTTCATTAACGCCAATGCGTAAAATATTGTTTTTTTCTTCAATCCATAAATTATCTAACATTATTTAATCTCCATTTCTCTTTACTCTTCAAAAATCGAACTACGATAGTGATAGCGCATCGATAGAATCAATCCTACTCCAATCATATTACTTAATAATGCCGAACCCCCTTGAGATACGAATGGAAGTGGCACCCCCGTAATTGGGAGTAATCCGATTGTCATTCCCACATTTTCTAATACGTGGAATAAAATCATCGAAATAACGCCTGCAGCAATATAAGTATAATATTCATTTTTAACTTTAAAACAAGTTTGTACCATTTGATAGATTAACACAAAATAGATTAATAATAAAAAGGCACTTCCCACAAAACCAAAATTTTCAGCAATCGTTGTAAAAATAAAGTCAGATTCACGAACTGGAACGACCACTTCAGATTGTCCAAAACCCTTACCTAATAACATCCCCGAGCCTACCGCTTTAATACTTTGAGCTAACTGATATCCTGCTCCTTGCGTATCTTCGAATGGGCTAAACCAGATGGTAATTCGTTTTAATTGATAATCCATCAATATACCGTTATCTGTTAAAAAGTCTGGAAAGAAAATGGCTACAAGTAGTATACCACCACCGATAAAAATAACGACACTTGCGATTGGGACGATAATTCGCCAACTAATTCCCGAAAGCAATACCATACCGGCCGTAATCGTTAAAATAACTAAGTTGGTCCCTAAGTCATTTTGCAATTGAATTAAAATGACTGGAACGATTGCAGCAGCTAGGATTTTTCCTAAAAGCATAAAATCCGTCTTAAGTGTACGGTGAATATATTTATTGTTATGCGATGTAATAACTTTTGCAAGAAATACAATATAAGCTGGTTTAAAGAGCTCTGAAGGTTGTAATGTTAATCCCCCAATGGCAAACCAACTTTTTGCACCTGTTTCAATTGCTAATTCACGGTCGTAAAAAAGCAATACTAAAATGAGAAGAAAAATACCAAAGCCATAAATGACATTGGATAGTTTCCAAAATTGCTCACCATCAAACTGCATAATTACAATGATAATAATGGCCCCAATCAAATACCAAAGTCCATGATATAACGTTGGAACAATCCCTTGACCTTGAATCATTGCTGTCGTACTGTAAACACTTAGCATCCCAATAATGGCTAAAATCATAACATTGAGAATAATGCCATAGTCGATTCGATTTTCATTGTCACGATGTAGTTCTCTAATTGATGACATATTATCTCGCTTCCTTTCTTGGTGGATTTACTTGAATAGAATGATTTAGTGCCTGTGCTTTTAAGTATGGGCTGTAACTTTCGCTAGATACCAAATAATGATCTGTGGTCCGAGTTTCCGCAATTAATTGATTTAATGATTTGGTAGAGTAATCATAATAAAAAATATTGACAAACGCTCCAAATGCTAGGACCATCCCAATTAAATATAACCAAATAATAAAGATAATCACTACCCCGATTGTATCTTGGGTTAAATTATTATTCGTGAATGAAAGATAAATTGGGAATAGTTGAGTAACTAATGCAATGCCAACGAAAGCTGTAATGGATCCAGGTATGGCATACTTCATTGGCCAGTCAACATTTGGCATAAAGTGATAAATCATAAGTAAAATCATAAACATACTTATTATAACAATTATCCAACCTTGTTGCGATAAAAATGTTAATAGAAATAACTCGACTTGAAAAAGTGAGTACAACCATATAATCAATTGCTCACCGAAGACAATGAAAAATGTTGTAACTACTGTTCCTATCACTAATAGTACCGTAAAAATATAAGCAAAAATTCGAGCAACAATAAAATTTTTGCGTTGCGGCGAACGATATATACGATTCATCAGCCGTTGTAATGTGTTAAATACATTCGAAGCTGGCCATAATGAAATTAATAAACTGAGTGAGAATGCGCTTGAACTGGTACTTGATAAATATTGGGTTAACAGACCAATTACAAAATGCTCAATCTCATCAGGTAATAACTTACTAATAAACGCAAGAATTTCTTGGTGTGTGAAAGGTAAGACTGCAATTAAATTGGCCAGTGCAAGCATGAGTGGAAATAATGCGAATAAAATGTAAAAGCATAACTCGGCAGAATAACGTCCAAAGCTGACTGATGATTTATTCAATTGAAATGTCAAATACAGTCGTTGTAATGTTGGGTTCTTTTTCATCTAACTTTCCTTCCCTAGTTTACTGACGATACAAATCATATCATAGATTCATCTAATTACATACATTTTTTAGACACCACTCTCATATCACGTTATAATAGGTCTATAAGGAGGAGATTATATGCCAAGTAATGATCAAGGTGTGACATTTTATTTTATCCGTCACGGTCAAACCTACTTTAATTTATATGAGCGAATGCAAGGATGGTCCAACGCACCGCTTACTAAAGAAGGAATTCGAGATGTAAGACGAAGTGGACGCGGTCTTGCAGACATTCATTTTGATGCAATATACTCAAGTGATTTGCGCCGTACCATCGATACTGCCAAAATTATTCATGAGGAAAACCACCATTCTGATGGTTTAGAAATTATCCCAATGCCTGAATTTCGAGAAGTATGGTTTGGTTCTTTTGAAGGCTTACCGATTGAAGATGTATGGCCAAAAATTAAAGACCACGCGCGAATTCAACATGATATTCCTACTGGAAGTGATGTTGAGATTCGTCATCTGCTAAATACAATGAAGGCAAAAGACCCATACGCCCATGCAGAAAATTATGTTGAATTTTGGTTCCGTGTTGAATCTGGCTTGCTCAAATTACTCAATCGTCATGCTGGAACTGGACATAATGTCTTAGTATCCTGTCATGGTCTGACCATTCGTAACTTGATTGAAGGTTTGGTAGCCGACTTTGACCAAACTGACGCATTAAAAAATGCCTCTGTATCGATTGTTAAGTACCATAAGGGACAATTTAAATTAGAAGTCTATAACCAAGTTAATCATTTTAAAGATGAAGCAGAAGAAGCTTCACAACATTCATAATCTTGATGAACTATAAAATAGATAACAGGCTGCGAAAAAATATCGCAGCCTTTTTATTAAATATTATCGTTTGATTTCTCCATCTTTTTCATAAGCATAGATGGGTTCGTCTAGCTCCTCATCATATTCTACAATTAAGTTATGTCCTTCAAAAAACCAAGCATCTTCCTTTTCAACAAAGAACACCCAGCCATTCTCTCCCGTAAATTGTGCCACAGGGTCCACTGGATCGGTCACTTCAAAGATTAATGCGAGCATCTCATGTAATGGGCTCGAACCATATAATTTAGACTTAAATCTTATTGACGGTGACTGTCCTTCAGGTAGTCCCACCTGCTCGTGGAACCATTGCTCTGCTTGTGCGTTCACTTTTACTTCCATAGTTTGCTCCTTTATCTTTGATTCGTCTCTATCTTACACTAAATGATGTTGAAAAGCATAAATCGTTGCCTGGGTCCGATCATTTACCTCAAGTTTTGCCAAGATATTTGAAACATGTGTTTTTACTGTTTTTAAAGTTATAAATAAATGATCAGCAATTTCTTGGTTAGTATACCCTTTTGCAATTAAAAGTAGTACTTCCTTTTCGCGCTCTGTCAATTGATCATGAGGCATTTGCTGGCTATCACGATATGTTTGGTCATTTATTTTGTCTTGAACGGCCGGTTCAATGACTTGCTCCCCCGCATTTGTCTGACGTACTGCACTAATAATTTCTTCAGCCGAACTGGTCTTTAATAAATAGCTCTTTGCACCAGCTTTCATCGCAGGATAGACTTTCTCATCATCAATAAAGGATGTCAAAATAATAATCCGCGCCTCCGGCCATTCAGCTAGAATTCGTTGCGTTGCTTCGATACCATCCATCACATCCATAACTAAATCCATTAAGATAATATCAGGATGCAATTCAAGTGCTTTATGGTACCCTTCAAGACCGTTATGGGCTTGAGCAATCACTTCGATATCTTCTTGAATATTCAAATAAGAAGCCAGTCCTAATCGAACCATCTCATGGTCATCCACTAATAACACTTTGATCATCTTTCGTTTTCCTTTCTGTGACCATCAACTTAATTTCAATCACGGTTCCTTGGTTCAAGGCCGTTTTAATCTGAAATTGTCCTCCCATACTTTTGACTCGCTCTGACATATTACGAAGACCATAATTGCCTTTATTCAGTCCTTCTTCCACATTAAAACCAATTCCATTGTCAGAAATTTTTAAAGTTACCAACCCATGTGTTTGTTCTAGAAAGACTTCAAGTTGTGTCGCTTTTGCATGACGCATCGCATTGGATATGGCTTCTTGCACAATTCGAAACAGATGATCTTCAATCCCGCTTTCGAGCTGCGTCTCTCCAAGGTTCCACTGAATCTTCATAGGAACTTTTGTCTGTAATTCAGTTAATAAGTTTTCAATTCCGACTTCTAATTTATGGTCTGCCAAATCAATTGGTCTTAAATGAAGTAGGAGCGCTCGCATTTCAGTTTGAGCCATCCCGATTGTCTGCTCGATTAACTGAACTTGATTAGCAATCTCGAGACCTTCACGTTGACTCAGTTGATTCAAAGTTGAAATTAACATTGTCGCAGCAAATAATTGCTGACTCACTGAATCATGCAGCTCACGCGCAATTCGATGGCGTTCACGCTCAATAATTTCTTCTTCGGTGTGTTCACCTACAAAAGTAGGCCCGGCAGTAAATTCTTGCAATTCACTAGACAGATGCCCCAACTGATCACGTAACCCTAAAATCGTCTGATTAATTAAATAGAGGCTTTGAATTTGCTGACTCGATGGAATTTCTTGACCAAAAACTGGTTGATGGTATTGCCCTTGCGTTAACCAATTGAGCCGGGCATTAATACTATCAAAGGGTCTGGCAACATCTAGTGTAAATAACGTTGCGAACGCGATACTTAACGTTATAATACTTGCTAGCATTATGATATACAGTGGGTAGTGCCAAACTTGAGTTTGCAATAAAGTCATGACTCGATCCCAATCATAATAAACATAACTGAAAACGAGTAATAAACCTACTAATCCGCTTAAAAATAAACATTGAATACTAAAAAATTTAAACCATAATTTAAAATTCATACTAAAATCACCTCAATATTCCCAAATACTTGAGAAATCATCAAGTTGATGCGGGGGGTCTTTTCAGTATAGTTTTCACTTTGCCATTTCAAAGACTCTGCCATCAATTCGTAACGTTCTGATTGAAAATCAACTTCACCTACTACGCTACTGAGATGAATTTTTAATGCAATATCTTTCGGAATCACTACACGTGTTCGTCCTAATACCTTTCGAATAATAACGGTAATCTCACGATTTGGTATTACAGTATTACCAAAATCAATCATCTGGCTACCACCAAAATAGACAATATTAATATCATCCCAAGCATAATCTTGCGAGTCAGAGCCATAAAGCTCTTGAACGGACCGCTTATCGATTGTCTGTTGCTGTGAAATGATTGGTTCTTTTAAAACAACCCCTTGATAAATTTGTGGTCGCTGTGGTGAGAGTATAAAGGCATCGGATAGATTCATCAATAGATGACCTTCCTCACTTCGAAAGGATAAATAAAAAATCAATAAGACCACTAACATTGCCCAAAATGAAGGTACAAGGAATAAACCGACAAATATCATTAATAAACTTAAGTATCTAACCACAATGATTAAAAAGGATTTTTTAATAAATAAGGTTACGATCATAATTAATAACCCTACCGTAACGGCTGTAAGCCCCGGTAAATTATAAACTAATTGATAAAATAATAATAATAGACTCAGTATGACTGCAATTAATACATTCCGACGATCTAGCTTCATTCGACACCTCCTACCTAAAATGCTAAAAAACTTGCTTTTAAAAATAAAAGCAAGTTTGAAAGTTTATTGATCCGATGACTCTACACGAGTAATTTCAATATCGAATGAGCCACCTGGCGTTTGAATCGTAACTTTGTCGCCTACTTTGTGTCCTAAAATGGACTTGGCAATCGGTGAGTCGTTGGAAATCTTAAATTCAGTGGGGTCAGCTTCAGCGCTCCCAACAATCGTATATGTTTCTTCATCCCCATCTGGAATTTCCTTAAAAGACACTTTCCGTCCTAACGAAACAACATCTTTTTCAATGTGTTTATCATCAATAATTTCGGCATAACGTAACATATTTTCTAATGTCGAAATACGCCCTTCAACAAAAGCTTGTTCATCTTTAGCAGATTCATACTCTGAGTTTTCGGATAAGTCACCGAAACTACGAGCAATTTTAATACGATCAATAATCTCAATACGTTTATTGACCTTTAAATCTTCTAATTCTGCCTCAATTTTCGCTTTCCCTTCAAGGGTCATTGGATATGTTTTTTCAACCATTTAAATTCTCCTCTTAATAAAACATTGAGAATAAGATACCATGTTCATTGCTGAATTTCAATCTTATTCTCAAGTTATTCTTATTTGATATTGTGTAAAAAATGTTCAATCTTGGTAGATAGTAAATCAATCGCGACCGTATTATAGCCTCCCTCAGGTACAATAAGGTCAGCATATCGTTTCGTAGGTTCGATAAATTGATGGTGCATCGGTTTTACAACGTCAACATATTGCTGAATAACGGAGTCAACGGACCGGCCCCGTTCTTTAATATCACGCAAAATCCGTCGGGCTAATCGGATATCATCATCTGTATCCACGTAAACTTTAATATCCATCAGATCACGTAACTCTTGGGAGTATAAGATCAAAATTCCTTCCACGATAATTACATCGTGTGATTGTGCCATTCGAGTCTCATCAGAACGCGTATGGCGTGAATAATCATAAATTGGAATCTCAATCTCACCTCCATCAATTAAAGTAGCGAGATGCTTAGCAAACAAGTCATTATCAAATGCATCAGGATGGTCATAATTCGTTTGAAGTCGTTGTTCAAAGGCAAGATGTGCTTGATCTTTATAATAATTATCTTGTGCGAGTAACATTACAGAATATCCTTGGAAATTACGCAATATTTGCTGACTCACGCTGGTCTTACCGCTCCCTGATCCGCCAGTAACACCAATTACTATCGGTTTCGTCGTCATTGAGTTCCTCCATATTTTTACTGTTGGTTTTCTTGTGTATCTTCACTCTCTATAGATTCATCGGTTGTCTCTTCTTGAGTATCACGGTTATTTACGTATTGTTCTACTAATAAATCGTGCTCTTCTTGCGTTTGAGAGAAGTGGACTTCTTGTGTATCAATATCTGCTACAAAGTAATAGTAATCTGAATACGTTGGATAAATTGCCGCTGTAATTGCAGAATAACTTGGCGAATTCATTGGACCAGGTGGTAAGCCAATATGTTGATACGTATTATACGGTGAGTCGACTTCTAAATCATCATAAGTAACAAACTCTTTATGCTCACCTAATGCGTATAAAATCGTAATATCTGATTGTAAAGGCATTTCGATGGCCATTCGGTTGTAGAATACACCACTGACTAATTTTCGATCCTCAGCAGTAATGGCTTCACGCTCAATAATTGACGCCAATGTCAAAATTTGATGGTAAGTCAATTCGGTATTGTATAAATCTTCGACCAATTGTTGATAAGTTAAGTTTGCCGATTCAACCATTTGTTCAATCAATTCATAGGCAGACATCCCCGCAAAATAGTCATACGTCGCTGGATATAAATAGCCTTCTAGTGAATATTTCAACCCCTCAATTTCCGTTAGACCTTGTAACAAGGTTGGAAACTTGGCAACCAGTCGGTTCATTGTTTCTTTACTTTGAACAGTTTGAATAAACTCTTCTTTAGAAATTGCCGTATTTTCATCAACTAGCTCTGCAATCTGCTCGACGGTCGCTCCTTCTACCACGGTAAGTGTCGTGTCCGCATCAACGAAGATTGGCTCGCCGCCTTCCTCTAATCGCTCCAATACTTGCTGGGCATTCATCGATGGCGACAGCTGATAGTGACCTGCTTGAAGCCCACGAGTTCCCTGTGTTCTTAAAAACAAATGAAAGATATCGGCATTGCGAATAATCCCCGCATCTTCTAGCAGCTCTGCAATACTGCGTTTACTACTGTCGAAAGGGATGGTTACTTCAACCTCTTGATGATTTGACGGATCTACCGGTTTTAAAGCTGTTTTTACATAACGGTAGCCTAACATACTGACAATCAAGACTGTAAGCAAGCTGATCAGCATAATGATCCGAACGATTCGTGTCGTCCATAATCGTTCTTTCATCCTTGCTTCTTCTACTTTTTGCGCTTGTTGTTTCAATTGATTACGAGATCTCATGAAGGGATCCTCCTTTTCATCATCGTCGGTGAAATTATATCAGAATTACAGTCTAATAACTAGACTTACTTCATTTTTAAGCTTTATAAACAAAGTCCGGACAATCATTGCCCGGACTGATTATTAATTTTACCCTCGCTTATTCAGCTTCTTCTTCATCGATAAAAGTAGCAATAACTTCTTCAACCATATCCCATTCTTCATCAGATTCTATCTGGTGAAGTGAGCCTGCTAAATCATCGTCTTCTTTATAAGAAAAGACTTGAATCTCTACTTCATCATCATTATCCGTACCATGTGGGTATACTACAACATAATTTTTTTGGTAATCTTGTGAATCAAAGGTGAATAAGATATGGTATAAAGTCTCATTACCTTCTTCATCAATGATCGTAATTAACTCTTCTTCATGATTATGGCCACATTCACATTCATGATGTGCTTCATCTGGATGATGGTGATGTCCACAACCACATTCGTGTTTATGTTCTTCGGTCATCTCTATACACTCCTAGTTTGTATTTGCATCTAAATAATTTTGTAAAATAATTACAGCCGCTATTTTATCAATAACTTGCTTACGCTTTTTGCGTGAAACGTTCCCTTCTTGAATTAGCATTCGCTCAGCTTGGGAGGTTGTTAAACGCTCGTCTTGATAATGAATCGTTAATTCTGGCAGTAATTGTAACAACTTTTCACCATAAGATTGGCTAGCTAAAGCACGCGGTCCTAATGTATTATTCATATTTTTAGGAAGTCCAATGACAACCGTCTTGACTTGGTTTTCTTCAATTAACTGAAGCAATCGGTCAAAGCCAAAGTCTTCTTGCTCTTCATCAATACGAATCGTCTCTAATCCTTGAGCTGTCCATCCCATCAAATCACTGACTGCTACACCAACCGTCTTAGATCCTACATCCAATCCCATGATTCGAGAATAGTTTGATTTCATATTATTTTGCGATATAGTACTCGACTAATTTTTCTAAAATCTCATCACGTTCATGTCGACGAATTAAATTCCGTGCATCTTTATGACGTGGGATATATGCTGGGTCGCCTGATAAAAGATACCCTACAATTTGATTAATTGGGTCATAGCCTTTTTCTTTTAAGGCATGATAAACAATGTCCAACGTCTCGCGAACGGTATGTTGTTCTAAATCATCGAGCTTAAACATAATTGTTTCATCTAATGATTGCATATGCACCAGACCTTTCTTCTTATTAAAACAAATTCTTAATCTACATTTTACCACAAAAATCTAAATGATGCCTAATTTTATACTAAGCTTTGAATTTGTGCCCCAACTTGATCTAAAAGTGTAGGAATTCCCGCTGGATTTTTCCCACCAGCTTGCGCCATGTCTGGACGTCCACCGCCGCCACCGCCGATTAATTTCGCAAGTGGTTTTACTAAATCACCAGCTTTAATCCCTTTTTCGATGGCTTTATTATCCGCTAAAACTAATAAATTCGCTTTATCCCCTTGATCAGACACAATCACTAGGATGTCTGAAGCTTTTCGTTGGCGCCACTCATCACCAAGACTGCGCATCACATCAACCGATTGATTATCTAACTTGATTGTAAGATAAGTTAAGTCTGCGACTTCTTCTACTTGTTGGAAGAGTGTCTCAGATTCTTGTTGCATCATCTTGCGAGTTAAAGATTCCACTTTTGACTCAGCTTCTTTGAGTTCTGTCTGTAACTGGTGGATGCGAGCAAGTAGTTGGTCTTCTTGTTGAACTTTCAATTCTTCTTGAATTTGTTCAAGCAATTCACTCTGATTTTGATAGTATTCAATCGCCGCTTGTCCAGTTAAGGCCTCGATTCGACGGATTCCAGCGCCAATCCCCGACTCACTAATAACTTTTACTGTACCAATATCATTGGTGTTGCTAACATGGGTTCCCCCACATAACTCAATGGAATCATTTGCAATATTGACTACCCGTACTACGTCTCCGTATTTTTCACCGAAAAGTGCCATCGCACCCATTGCTTTCGCTTCTTCGATTGGCATCACATCTGTAACAACATCCACTGATTGATTTACCATTTGATTTACATAAGCTTCAATTTGATTTAATTCATCATCCGTCACTTTTCCAAAGTGAGAGAAGTCAAAGCGTAGACGATCAGGTCCAACATAAGACCCTGCTTGGTTCGCATGTTCCCCTAATACTTTCTTCAATCCACGATGTAACAAGTGAGTTGCAGTGTGGTTTTTATTCGTTGCATGGCGATATTTTGCGTCTACTTGAAGCGTGTAAGATTGTCCTTTAACGAGTGGCAATTCTGATACTTCGATTCGATGCATATACTGTCCATTCGGTGCTTTTTGTACATCCGAAACTTGTCCTATAATTTCATTACCATCATAGACTTCACCTTGATCAGCAATTTGTCCTCCCATTTCAGCATAGAAAGGAGAACGGTTAAAAATAACCCAACCTGTATGACCAGGATTAAGTCGATTCACCAATTGATCATCTTGAACAATTGCCATAATCGTTGCATCGGCATTAAGTTGCTGATAACCAACAAATTCAAATTCACTATCAATCTGTTGTAAAACATCGGATTGCACTGACATACTATCTTCTTTTGAACGTGCGCTACGTGCTCTTTCACGCTGTGCTTCCATCTGTGCGTCAAACCCTGCTCGATCGACCGTTAAATGATGTTCTTTCGCAAATTCCTCAGTCAACTCATAAGGAAAGCCGAATGTATCATAGAGAATAAATGCTTTCTCTCCTGGAATCACCGTTTCATTCTCCGCTTGCAATTCTTCGATTACAGATTGAAGTTGAATTTCCCCTTCTTCGATTCGCTCATGGAAACGTTCCTCTTCTTGGCGGAGGACTTGCTCAACAAATGCATGATTATCTTCGAGTTCAGTGTAGTAAGATCCCATTACTTCGACAATTACTGGAACAAGTTCGCTTAAGAATAAACGATCAATTCCCAAACGACGTCCATGCATGACGCTTCGACGAATGAGACGACGAATAATATAACCTCTACCTTCATTTGAAGGCAATGCACCATCACTGATTGCAAAGGTGACGGCCCGAATATGGTCGGCAATTACTTTGAAACTTACTTGTAATTCACCTGCGTCCGCATAAGAGCGATTTGATAATGTCTCAATCGTTTGAATAATTGGCATAAATAAGTCCGTCTCAAAGTTTGTCGGTGTATCTTGAATGACAGAAACAAGGCGTTCAAGCCCCATCCCCGTATCGACGTTCTTATGAGGTAGCGGTTCATATGTATCATCTGGCATATGATTAAATTGAGAGAAAACTAAGTTCCAAATCTCTAACCAGCGCTCATTCTCACCGCCTGGATAATTCTCAGGATCACCTTCAGCTAAATCGCAATATACTTCCCCTCGATCATAGAAAATCTCTGTGTTTGGTCCACATGGTCCAGCGCCAATATCCCAGAAGTTCCCTTCTTCTGCCACAAGGTGCTCTTTATTAAATCCTGGCACTTGTTCCCAAATTTGCTTGGTCTCTTCGTCTTCAGTGTAATAAGTCACATAGAGTAATTCAGGGTCTAATGCTAACCATTCCTCACTCGTTAAAAATTCCCAAGCAAAATGAATCGCATCTTCTTTAAAGTAATCTCCAATTGAAAAGTTCCCTAACATCTCAAATAAGGTATGGTGACGCGCAGTATAACCTACGTTTTCAATATCATTCGTTCGGATACTCTTTTGTGCGTTAGTTAAACGTGGTTTTTCTGGAACTTCTGTTCCATCAAAATATTTCTTTAATGTTGCTACACCCGAGTTAATCCAAAGTAACGTTGGGTCATTCACAGGAATCAATGATGCACTTGGCATCACTAAATGTGATTTTTGCTCGAAAAAATCTAAAAACATACTTCTTATTTCACGACTACTTAACTGCTTCATAACATCCTCCATTAATCAGTTTAATTCATGTTATATCTCGATAAGATTAAAATAAGAGTTGCTATACGTAAGGGCGTTCTAACGCGGTACCACCTTACTTATAACAACTCATTGTGTCAATCTTTAGGATTGTTAACGCCAATCACACGCTAATTTTTCAATTAGTACGATGAGGAGCATTTATTCGTCATTTCTTTCACCCAATGAAATGTCTCTAATTGTGAATAAACATAGTCTCATTGGCTTTAATTATAGGGTTTATGTCTAAAAAAATCAATACTTTTACGATGGATTCCATTTATTCACACGAATTTATACATTTTTACATCACTTTAGGTATAATAGTATCAGATTGATTATTTTGAGGTGACTTATGGACAAGACTATCCAAATTATTTGTCATTACGCAGCGGGAAATGGTTACGCTGAGAAACAACTTGAAAAAGTAACAAAAGAACTGCATCGGCTACAACTTGCTTATATCATTCATCGGACGAATTATGCGACACATGCTTCATCAATTACTCAAAAAATTATCGAGCAATTCGACGAAACACACCCTCACATTATTGTAATCGGAGGGGATGGTACGCTCCATCAGGTTGTGAACACACTTTATCAAAATCATTTCCAGATCCCCATCACCTACATTGCGGGAGGAACGGGGAATGATTTCCATCGAACCTGGTTAAAAGATAAAAGTATTGAACAATTGATCCAGCAAATCGCTTTTAATGCTCCCGCAACAGAGATACCTATGATTCGCTATCAACTTGATGATGAAGAAAAATCGCACTTAATTTTGAACAATATGGGATTTGGATTTGATGGCCTGATCAATTATTATGTTCAAAAACAACGCCATTCCGCAGCTGCGAAATGGTTGCAAAAATTCCGATTAAATTATATTTCAGCCATTTTCCCAAGTTTAAGATCAATTCCACACTTCAGTGTAAAAGGGACCCTCGATGGTAAGCCTTTTCAATTTGATCAGGTGAATATTGCTACCATTATTAATTCCCCATACAATGGCGGTGGCATTCGAATTTCCGATGTTGCTGTCGCAACCAATGATGAAATTAACTTCACCCTATTCCACGATGTGACTTTAAGCAGTGCGCTACCATTGATTTATAAAGTATTAATCTCAAAAAATCAGCGGACATCACCTAATGTAACACATTTAAAGGGGCAACATTTAACGTTAGAAGTATTGCATCCTGTTATAGGTCAAGTCGATGGTGAAGTGCTATACCCGCAAACTTACACTGTCGAGTGTCACGTTGCCCGTTATCCATTTAATTTATAAAAAATCAGGCTGTAAGATAAGTCAATTATAAGCTTTAATTAACGGATATTAGTGATTTGTTCCGATAATTGATTGTGAAAATAATTTTTTTATAGACACGTAAGAAGCGAACGTTTATTATCCGTAGGATGAAGCATGGCTGGCGTATATCAAGCCGTAGCACGTAAGTGCGTATGGATTGAATAGCCAGACAAGTCCCGAGACCTTGGCTCGGAACGGTGCCCTACAGATAATAAACGTTCGCTTCTGGAGTGTCGGTTGATACTTATCTTACAGCTTCATTAATTTTCTCTTATTTTGGCATAAAATCATAAGGGCTAAGCTCCCCCATATTAATCATCGGATCAATTTGATGAATTGTCTCTTCACTTAATATAATTTCTTCAGCTACAGAGCCAGGTTCTAATACTTCTATCGAATTCGCTTCATTCGATAAATTCAAGTCTGAATCCACATTGTCATGAGCCATTGTTTCATCTAATTTATCTTGTTCAAATTCCATCATCAGTTCAATTAAGAACGTCTGTCTTTTCGATTGCTGGTATTGAACGCCTTGATTAAAACAAGCCTCACTACCGATTAAGACGAGATTTTCTTGCGCACGCGTCACAGCAGTATATAGCAAGTTGCGTTGAATAATTGGACGAAAAGCTGTCACCAAGGGGAAGATAACGAGCGGATATTCACTCCCTTGTGCTTTATGAATCGACACACAATACGCGAGCGTTAACTGATTCAAGTCACCTCGGCGATAAGTTATTTCCTTTTCTCCTTCAAAAACAACCACCATTTCATCCGTTTTGGACTCCGTCTCATCTTTATAATCAATTCGTTGGATCATTCCGACGTCTCCATTAAAAACTTCGTCTTCCGTATTATTAACAAGCTGCAATACTTTGTCACCTTCACGAAAAACACCTTGGTTAAACTCAATTTCGCGGACTCCAGCTTCTGCTGGATTCATTAAAGATTGTAATACCGTATTTAATCGATTAATCCCTGCCTCACCTTTATACATCGGTGCTAATACTTGCATGGTCATCGCGTTGTATCCTTTTTTTAAGGCAAAAGAAGCGATATCATGAACCGCTTTTGCGATTCCTACTGTCCCGATCTCGATAAATGATCGGTCGTGTTGTTTTTGGGTAAAGTTCGTTGGCAAACTCCCTTGCCGAATATGACTTGCTAAGTCAATAATTGTACTCCCTTTACCTTGGCGATAAATACGTTTTAACGAAACAACAGGAATCTGTTTAGATTGAATTAAATCCGTAAATACTTGACCAGGTCCGACAGAGGGTAACTGATCCTGGTCCCCCACAAAAACAAGTTGCATCGATGACGGCACTGCTTGAAGTAGCCAATTCATTAACCATGTATCCACCATCGACATCTCATCAATAATCAATAATTTACCCGCTAATAATTCAGCATGAAAATTTTCAGTCACAGATTCACGGGTAAAACCAATCAGTCGATGAATGGTAGAAGCAGGTAACCCAGTAGCCTCTTGCATTCGTTTTGCAGCCCTGCCTGTCGGAGCTGCTAAATGAATAACGGCTTCATCAGCCGTTTTATATGGCAACTCGCTCAAGTCATACTCATGCAACAAACTATGAAGTTGAATCAATCCATTTATTAAGGTCGTCTTACCCGTTCCAGGCCCACCAGTAATAATCGAAACAGGCGACTGAATTGCCCGTTTTAAAGCTGCCAACTGGCTTCGGTCATATTGAACATCGGATTGAGCCATTAGTTGATGCAATGCATCGTCAATTTCTTCTTCTGTAAAAGATTCACTAACGCAATTAGTAAGTTGTCTGACTAATTGCTTGGAGATGCCTACCTCTGCATAGAACAAACTCGCCATCGCGTAACGCTGATCATAACAAATTAGCATATCTTGATTCAGTGCTTCGTCCAGACCGGCTTCTAATTCTTGATCACTTACCAAGTAATTTCGACTTTGCTCTAACAATAATCGGCTTTGAGTAAAGAGTTCATCTTTACTGATCCAAGTATGTCCTTGATCATAGCAGATTAAATAAACGCTTGACATTGCCGCCGCGGCAATACGTTTTAAGGCATCATCTTCAATGCCAAATTCCAGTGCGAGTTGATCTGCCTTCGTAAAAGAAATCCCTTCAATCGTTTGAATCAGCTCATAAGGATTGTCACGTATTATTTCTAGCGCTCGACTATCGTAATAATTAAAAATTCGGTCCGCCAACTTAGCGCTAAAGCCCCACTGGTTCAGTTGAATATAAATCCGTTCTGTCCCTTGATAGTTTAAAAGTTCTTGACGCAGCGATTTTGCGTTTTTGGCACTCAATCCGGTAATACCTTCTAAACTCTTCGGATCATCAATAATTAGTTCAATTGCTTTGGATCCAAGCTTGTCCACAATTCGCTCAGCGAGTACCGGTCCAATACCTTTAAAGCGATAGCTTGATAAATAATCTATTAATCCTTCTTCTGAAGTCGGAGTTAATTGTTGGTATCGTTCCACGGCAAATTGCTCGCCATATTTAGGATGCGTCGTCATTTTACCGAAAAATTCATATAAGGTATCGAGATGAATCGAGGGGAATTGACCGGTCATCACGATCTCATCAAGCAAGAACGCATCCCCTTGATCAGGATCTAACGCTACTCGCATCACTTTATAGAAGTTAGACGGACTCTCAAAATATATCGCATCAATTTCGCCGACTAAACGCATTTGAGTCATCCGTCACCACCTCCAAAATTAATTTAAATAATAATTAAACATATTGACGCTGAACCCCTTCAAAATAGGCTGCATCAATAATCCCGCCGCCTAAACATTCATCACCTAAATAGAATACGACCGCTTGCCCTGGAGTTACCGCACGCATCGGTTCTTTAAAAATCACTTTCGCTTTAGTTAGCGTTTCATCTAATTCGACGGTGACAGGCACATCTTGTTGGCGATAGCGAATTTTCGCCGTACATTCAAAGGTCCGCCCTAAATTCAACGAATGTGTAAAATGAACTTGAGAGGCAGTCAAATAATCTGAATAAAGGTTCGGATGATGAAAACCTTGACCCACATAAAGAGTCTTGGTTGCTAAGTCTTTCCCTATCACAAACCAAGGCTCCTCTAGCTCGCCTCCACCACCAATGCCTAATCCGTGGCGTTGACCAATTGTGTAGTACATTAAACCAGCATGTGCTCCTTTATCTTCCCCATCCAGTGTCATCATTCGTCCAGGTTGGTTCGGTAAGTAATGGGATAGAAATTCATTAAAGTTACGTTCTCCAATAAAGCAAACCCCAGTCGAATCTTTCTTCTTAGCAGTAGCTAATTGATGTTCTTCGGCAATTTTACGCACTTCTGATTTTTCCAAATGACCAATTGGGAAGAGCGCCTTCTGTAATTGTTCTTGGCTCAATTGATTTAAGAAATAAGTCTGATCTTTATTTTGATCCTTACCACGCAATAAATGAACGACTCCATCTTCATCACGTTCAGCTCGAGCATAGTGCCCCATCGCAATATAGTCTGCGCCTAAATCCATAGCATAATCTAAAAATGCTTTGAATTTAATTTCTTTATTACACATAACGTCTGGATTCGGTGTCCTACCCGCACGATATTCAGCTAGAAAATATTCGAACACCGCATCCCAATATTCCTTTTCGAAGTTGACGGAATAATATGGAATATTTAATTGATTGGCAACAGCGGCCACATCTTCATAATCTTCTGTTGCCGTACAGTACCCTGTTTCATCCGTATCATCCCAGTTCTTCATAAATAAACCAATAACTTCATAACCTTGTTGTTGTAATAAGAGTGCCGCAACAGAAGAATCTACTCCGCCACTCATACCTAAAATTACTCTTGGTTTAGACTCTCCCACTTCACATTTCTCCTTATGATTAAGCATTAAACATCATGTTCAATTAAGACATGTCGCTCAACAAAACCATCTAAAATAAAATTAATCTTTTCAATAATAACTTCGTTATTATTTAATTGGGTCACATCGATGGTTTTAAATCCTTTTTCACTCGCAGTTGACATCTTTAATGTTTTTAAATCTTCATCAATCATCACTTTGAAGACCAAGCCTTGTGCATTATCTGTCTTTAAAGAACGTTTATATTGAAAGTTACCTTTATTCGTATTAACAAACCCATTGTCACGAAGCGTGTATGGACGGGCTTCTGGACTCACACTAAACACACGGTCGAACCCTTTTAAACTTGCTTGCTGATTGAATGCCATAATTATTTGTCTCCTTTTTCTTTAAGTTCTACTAATGTTTTTACAAATTGATCTATTTCATTTTTAGTTGTTTCTGGGCTGAATGAAATACGCAAACTTTGGACTAAACGATCTGTTTCATTCGGATAATACGCTTTTAAAATACGGCTTGGTTGAATACTACCGGCAGAGCAAGCCGATCCAGCAGAAACAGCGATTCCCACTAAATCCATCTGAATTCGTAACTTTGCACTCTCAAAATCGGGCAGCCAGAGATTGACAATATTATCCACTGAATGTGTTGTATTTCCATTGAGGTGATATTCAATTTTATGCGCCTTCAAGGACGTTAGTAAATCATCTTTAATAGACTGATAGTGAGCTAAATGTTGCGTCAATTCTCCCGTAGCGAGTTCAATTGCCTTTGCCAATCCTGCAATGTATGGAATATTTTCTGTCCCCGCTCGCTGAGACCGTTCTTGTCCCCCACCAACAATCATTGGATGCAATTGCATTGCAGGATTTTGTGGACGATAAACTAAAATCCCTACCCCTTTAGGGCCACTAATTTTATGGCCGGTTACTACGAAAGATGTAATGGGATAAGATGCATAGTCGCAATCAACTTTACCAATCGCTTGCACCGTATCACAGTGGAACCAATAGCCGCGGGACTGGGCTGCTTTAGATATACTTTCAATCGGAAGAATCGATCCCACTTCATTATTCACTGCCATAGCAATCCATCCCGTTGTCTGTGGGGTTGAAACAGCTTCAAATTGTTCCACAGTAAATTCCCCTTCAGAATTAGGATCGACTAAGGTATAGGTAAACCCTTCATCTTCGAGTTGTTCTAAACACTTCAATACGGCCGAATGTTCGATTGAAGTAGCTACAAGATGATTCCCCTGGCCAAGCTCGCGACTTTGATAAGCTTGCGAACGAATCGCCCAGTTAATAGCTTCGGTCGCTCCACTGGTAAAGTAAATTTCATCCGAAGAAACATTCAAACAACGGGCAATCGTTTGTCTTGAAGATTCTAACAACTCATGCGCTGTTCGACCTAATTGATAAGTGCTTGATGGATTGCCATAGTGTGTCGTTAAAGCCTCCGTAATGACTTTAATCACATCCGGATGTACCGCGGTCGTTGCCGCAGAATCAAGATAAATCATTCGATCACTCCTTTATTTTATAACAAATTTAAACATTTATTGTCTCAGTGTTCTTTTTTCTCGAATCGCATCAAAAATTGGCACTAAAAAGATTGCGATAAAACCAGTTGAAAAACCATTATTGTATAGTGTGGACCCCAAATGTAAGGTCAGTGTTTTGCTAAGTAAAGTCATATGCATAAAACCAGCAAATAATCCTCCAAGTAAGCCGTAATGACTCGTTAGAGGTGAAAGACCAAAAGCAAAGAGCATCGGTAACACAACCCCATTCGAAGAAAGGTTAACACCATAACACCAGCCTGCCAAAATCACCCCGAGCATTGTAGGAATCACGTTTAATGGATGCGCACCTGCGGCACCAAAAGCCATTAATGATAACATCGCACCAATCGAAGTACCATTCATTGGAAATTGTATCGCATAAATAAAACTTAATCCCACTAAAACATTCAACGCCATATTCAAACTCGCTGTATGTAACCCATAGGTCTGGATAAAATCATCACCTGCAATACCACGCGAAAGAATCAATTTCGGATAATTTTCCTTCACTTGTTGCCACTGGCTCAAGGCGAATAGAATAAAAATAACCGATAAAATCATTAAAAAATCTGTAATATGCGCATGGGCATGAGTACTAATAATATTCACCGGCGCAACTTCCATATGCAATTGTGCCATTACCGCAGTCACAACAATCCCAATCAACCCAGCAACATACCCATAGTTAAGTAGTGTCATGCCTCCATGGAATTTCGCAGTTTTATTGGCTAAAGGTACAGAAATCATCCCGATTATTACTCCAACTATAGCGCCAGCAACTAGCGAACCGATCGAATGGCCTCCCATTAACCAGATAACTGAAGACATCGGTCCTAATGAATTAGCATACATCGCAAAGGCAAAATTTTGAGCAATTGACTCTCTCGCCCACCAGCTATAAAGACAAACGCCTATCATTGGCGGAATAATATTCAAAAAATGACTCCCAAAAAAAGCATGGCCACAAGAGAAGAATACACTGGCAACATAAGCACCTTTAAGCTCTTTTGCGCCGCTTAAACGATATAACAAATGCGCAATTAAAAAATGAACGGCCACGTTAATAAACGTTGCACTAACACCACCGATTTCCAGATAATCATGCGTTAGTATCCCCGATTGATTCAAAATCACTTTGACACCATTCAGAGCATCCGAACGGTCCGGCATAAACATTGCAAAAATAAATGTATAAACACTCATCATTAAAAATAAATTACGTTCAATCCATTTTGTTAAACGTTGCTTGTGTATGGTCATCTCTTACCTCCAGATAAATCTTCTTTTAAGCTAATTGTTGAATAAAAGCTTTGACTACCAAATTATACACTAATTAGGTAAAATTGTAATGTAATCAAGATAATGAAAGGAGCATTCTATGCAGAAACCACTGGCTTATCGGATGCGTCCCCAACATATTGATGAAATTATCGGTCAAAAGCATCTAGTCGGTCCAGGAAAAATTATTCGGCGCATGGTTGATGCCAAGCGACTATCTTCAATGATTTTATACGGGCCTCCTGGAACGGGAAAGACCAGTATTGCTAGCGCCATTGCCGGAAGTAGTCGATATGCCTTCCGAATTTTAAACGCATCGAACGATGGTAAAAAAGAATTAGAACAAGTTGTTGAAGAAGGTAAAATGTCTGGTTCGGTTATTTTACTGCTAGACGAAATTCACCGTCTTAATACGACGAAGCAAGATTTTCTCTTGCCCCACCTCGAAAGTGGACGGGTTATATTAATTGGAGCTACAACCGAAAACCCATACTTAACGATTAATCCTGCGATTCGAAGTCGTGTTCAAATTTTCCAAGTGAAGCCTCCCCAATCGGAGGAGGTCAAAGAAGCTCTGCAACGAGCTATCAAAGATAAAGAGCGTGGTTTAGGAGAATACAACATTGAACTTTCTGAAGATGTTTTAAATCACTTTGCTCACGTTACACTAGGTGATATCCGTTCAGCATTAAACGCGCTTGAATTGGCAGTTCTATCGACCCCTCCTGAATCCGACGGAACGATACGTATTACCCAAGAAATCGCCGAAGAGTGCTTGCAACATAAACGGATGGTTCACGACAAAGATGGCGATGCTCATTATGATACGATTTCTGCCTTTCAAAAGTCAATTCGTGGATCAGACGTTGACGCTGCCCTCTATTATTTAGCCGTTTTAATTGAAGCGGGTGAATTAACAATTGCATGCCGCCGCCTTCTCGTAACGGCTTATGAAGACATTGGACTTGCAAATCCCGCTGCTACCTTAAGAACGGTCTCTGCGGTTCAAGCTGCTGAACGTCTAGGATTGCCTGAAGCGCGAATTCCTCTGGCATTTGCCGTAACTGAATTAGCTTTAAGTCCTAAATCAAATACGAGTTACATGGGTATCAATAAAGCGATGGGTGCTATTCGGGACGGGAAGGTTGGGCCAATTCCTCTTCATTTGCGGGATGCGCATTATTCAGGTGCGAAAGACTTAGGTCACGGAGTTGATTACTTGTACCCGCATGATTATCCACACCATTACGTCACGCAACAATATCTACCCGATGTGCTAGTAAATGAACAATTCTTTAATCCTGACACTTCTAATAAATACGAATCTACACTAAGTCAGATTTATCAGCAACTAAAGCAAGACAAAAAAAGTTAAACGTTACCATTGTTGATAGATTAATCTTTTATCAAATATTTCTTTCGATTTTTGTTGCTTTTTTGAAAGTCTGTGCTATAATAAGAATATAGAAAGATGTCTGAGGTGTTCGTTGTAAGTGCAATGTGTGGACCGAACGCTTTATGAATATATCGGGATTCTATATCGGTAATTGGATGACAGGCCTTTTCATTTGGAAGTCAGAAAATGCCGTGGGAAGCCCACCTGTAATTACTTACAGGTCAATACTCGTACTTACATAAACGGCACCATCGGATATTTTTTATTAAAGTCGGCAATTGCTGGCTTTTTTATTTTATTTCAAGGAGAGCCTATAATGAAATCCATTCGTTACATTCTACTTAGCCTTATTTCAATCCATTGGCTAGATATCTGTAAAGTTAAACACGTTGAATCAAAATAACTAATGGAACTGAGCCGAAAGATTAACCTCCTCATAAAAATAGGAATCAAACAACCGCCGTTGTCTGATTCCTGATTTTTTATTCTGCTTTTAATGCAGCTACTGTCATATAATTGTATGGTTGGTTAAAATGCGGTAAGAAGAAAATATCAAGTAATGATAATTTATCAATCGTAAGTTCTTCTTGAATTGCTAGTGAGAACATATGAATTGCCATTGACACATCATATTCAGATGCTAACTGTGCACCTAAAAGTCGTCGTGTAGCACGGTCATAAGTGAGTCTGATTTTCACCGTATAATTTTCTGGGATAAAGTTAGGGAATTGTAAATCCTCATAATCAACGTATGCCACATCGATACCGGCTTCTTTAGCTGCTTTCACACTTAAACCTGTTGAAACCATCTTAAAGTCATAGATACAAATTCCATTCGAACCTTGAATTCCAGCACCTTCAAGGTGAGTACCGCCAATATTATGAGCCGCGACAATACCTGAACGAACGGCATTAGAAGCTAGCGCAATATAACTATCTGATTGTAACGCATTGGAGTAGTTATTGGCACAGTCTCCAATAGCATAGACGTTATCATCGCTTGTTTTGAAAGTACGATCTACTAAATAAGCACCATTATCGAACGTCTTCAAGTGGTCTCCCGCGAGAGAAGCATTTGGAATAAACCCAATTGAATTTACCACTAAATCTACTGAATACTCGCCACGGTTCGTCTTTAATCCACAAACATGGCCATCTTCATTCCCTATATATTCTTCTGCCCACTCATCTGTTCGTACATCGATGCCGTGATCTTTTAGATTTTGGTCCATTAAACGTGCAAATTCTGGGTCATAATAATTTGATAAGGTTGTAGAAGCTGCATCAAATAAAGTTACTTTTTTGCCACGGCGTTGCATCGCTTCAGCAATTTCAACACCAATGTATCCTGCACCAATTACAGCAACGGATTCAACTGCTGGGTCTTGCAATGCATGGTCAAGCGCTTGTCCTTCTTGGAATAATTTTAAGAAGTAAAGTCCTTTTAAGTCATTACCAGGAATTTTTGGCATGATTGGAAGTGAGCCTGTGGCGAGAATCAATTTATCATAGTCAAATACATGCACTTCACCCGATTGATCGGTCGCGTAAACTTGTTGCTGTTCGTAATCTACACGATCAACCGTTGTTTCCAAATAAATTTGAGCACCCTTTGCTTTAAAGTCTTCTTCTTTAGCATAGAATAACTTATCATACCCATCAATTTGTCTTCCAACCCACAATGCCGTCCCACATCCTAAGTAACTTAAGTTTGAGTTACGGTCAATCATCACTAAATCAATTCCTTCGTATTGATCCAACAAGGTATTAGCAGCAGCAATCCCCGCGTGATTTGTTCCAATTAATACAACTTTCATCCGTTGCACCATCCTTTATTTTGTATTTATTTTTCAATTTTTCAAAACTAAACTTATTATAACCACTTGTGAACATTTTATCAATCAAAACCATTATTCTATTAAACATAAAAACCAGGTATTTTCATTTATGAAAATACCTGGTTCACAAAAATAATTAAATTTGACTATTTTTATATGATTATTTTAAACGCTCAACATCGCGAGCAATTTCACGTTCTTCGTCTGTTGGAATATTAATAACGGTAATTTTTGATCCATCTTTAGAAATAATCGCTTCATCGCGTGTATTATTCTTTTCAGTATCAAGTTCACAACCGAACCATGAGATTCCCTCAATAATTGCCTCACGCGTTTCTTTTGAGTTTTCTCCGATACCTGCTGTAAAGACAATAATGTCTACTCCATTCATTACAGCAATGTATTGTCCGATATATTTTTGAACACGGCTATTGAACATATCTAACGCTAATTGCGCACGTTCATTTCCTGCTTCAGCCGCTTCTTCCACGTCACGCATATCACTCGATACACCTGATACACCTAGGGTTCCTGATTTTTTGTTGAAGATATCAATCATTTCGCTAACTTCTTTAATACCTAATTTATTCATTAGGAAAGGAATTAGAGATGCATCGATGTCCCCAGTACGTGTTCCCATCTGAAGACCTGCTAATGGAGTGAATCCCATTGATGTATCGACTGATTTACCACCATCTACCGCTGTAATTGAAGCGCCATTACCTAAATGGCAAGTAATAATCTTTAAGTCTTTAATATCTTTACCAACGATTTCAGCGGCACGGTTTGCTACATATTTATGTGATGTTCCGTGAGCACCGTATTTACGTGCTTTAAAGTCAGTATAGTATTCGTATGGTAAGCTGTATAGATAGTTAACAGGTGGCATTGACGTATGGAATGAAGTATCAAAAACTGCTACCATTTTTGCATTTGGTAATTTTTCTTGCATTGCACGAATTACAACTGCTTCTGCCGGGTTATGAAGTGGTGCAAATTCAGATAAATCTTCGATATGTTGAACGACTTGTTCATCAATCACTGTTGATTCTTTGAAGATTTCTCCCCCTGCAACAACACGGTGACCAACACCGTCAATTTCATCAAGGCTATCAATCACTTTATGCTCTTCTAATTGAGAAAGTAATAAATCAATGGCTACACCATGATCTGGAATATCTTGAACGAGTTCTACTTTTTCCCCATCTCCATATTTTAATGTAAAGACAGAATCTTCAATTCCAATTCGCTCTACGAGCCCTTTCGCAATGACATGCTCAGATGGCATATCATAAAGTTGATACTTAAGACTTGAACTTCCTGCATTAATTGCAAATGTTTTTGACATTTAGAATCTCCTATCTATTTTGTTTTCTTACGATATTTGTCAGCTGCGGCTTCGAATATCATTTATGACACTACCATACGATAACGTCATAGCTAAGTTTATTATACTTTAATTCATCTGAAAATGCTATGCTTCATTCTAATCTGATAAACTTATATGATTACATTCTCTCCGGTGCAGCTACCCCAAGCAATGAGAGTCCATCCTTAATTACAGTAGCTACAGCGTTCAATAAAGCCATCCGCGCATTCAATTCTTCATCATCATTTAAGATACGAACATTGGCATAATAGCGATTGAAAAGTTGTGCCAACTGGATAACATATTTTGAAATAATTGAAGGCTCATAGCGTTCTGCTGCACGAACAATGGTAGATGGATAAGCTTGCAATTTCTTCACGAGTTCCCAACTATAGTCATCTGTTAATGATAGCGCTGCAGTCAAATCAATGTTTTGTTCATAACGGCTTAAAATACTATGAATTCTCGCATGAGTATATTGAACATAGGGCCCAGTCTCACCTTCAAACTGAACAACTTCTTCTAATTCAAAGTCAAAGTTATTCGTACGATCGTTTTTCAAATCATGAAAGACGACGGCTCCAACACCGACTTGGTGCGCTACCTCTTCTTTATTTGGTAAATCAGGGTTTTTCGCTTCAATTTGTTCGCTAGCTAATCGAATCGCTTCATTTAAAACTTCTTCAAGTAGAATAATTTTTCCTTTACGGGTTGAAAGTTTTTTACCTCCGACTGTAATTAAGCCAAATGGGATGTGGTGCATTGACTGTGCCCAATCATTGCCCATTTTTTCAAGTACAGCTTTTAACTGCTTAAAGTGATTCGATTGTTCATTACCAACCACATACAAGCTTTGATCGAAATGATATGTGCGATGGCGGTAGTACGCTGTTGCCAAATCTCGCGTAATATATAGTGTCGCCCCATCAGATTTTTTAATTAATGCCGGCGGTAAATCACACTCATCTAGACGTACGATTAAAGACCCTTGGTCAATTTCGGATAATCCTTTTTCTTCTAGCATGTCTACAATCTCGTCCATTTTATCATTATAAAATGATTCGCCCGTATAATGGTCAAAATGAACATTCAACATCTTATAAACTTTATCAAATTCTTTTAATGACTCATCTTTAAACCAAGTCCAAAGTTGAATCATCTCAGGATCATGCTCTTCTAAACGTTTAAAAGCAGCGCGACCTTCGTCATCTAAACTTGGGTCTTCTTCAGCACGTTCATGGAATTCAACATATAATTTAACGAGCTCATTCACTGGGTCTGCTTTTACTTTCGCTTCATCTCCCCATTTCTGATAAGCCACAATCAACTTACCAAATTGCGTTCCCCAATCACCCAAGTGGTTAATATTAATTGTATGATAATTTATTTTCTTTAAGATTAAAGACAATGCATTCCCAATAACAGTCGATCTCAAATGCCCCATTGACATAGGTTTGGCAATATTTGGTGAGGACATATCGATGGTGACATTTTTTCCTTGACCAATATCTAATGAACCATAATTTTCACCGGCTTGATTGACCTCTTTAATAATTTGATCGGATATCTTTTGTCGATCTAATTTGAAGTTAATATAAGGTCCTACCGATGCAACTTGCGAAAATGCTGTTGTATCGATTTGTTCGACTAATTCTTCAGCAATCAGATTCGGTGCTTTACGAAAAGCTTTGGCTAATGTGAAGACTGGAAAAGCTAAGTCTCCATGTTCGGTATTATTAGGTACTTCGATAAGTGCTTCAACTTGTTCATAAGATAAATGTTCATGTAATATGGCGTGAAGCTCTTTGGCGATTATTTCTCGTTGATTCATACTCTTTCTCCTATCATATATTTAATAAATAAAAAGCCTCCAAGACACAGGTCTTAGAGGCGAATTTAAAATCCACGGTACCACTCTAATTAATTGTAAAAACAATCAACTTTCTCATGTTAACGGTATGAAACCGGCTTAAGCTCAATCATTCGCTTAAGCGATATAAGAAGTGCGCTTCATTTATACCTCTTGCTTGGCTCTCAACTACCCAAGTCGCTGTATCTAAAAGTATATAAACTACTCTCTTCTCATCTTTAAACTATAGTCTAATTATAACATGAATGTATTTGATATTTCAATCACGGAACAGCGTTCTCTTAAGTTAAAAAATAAACGGATTTATATATCGTCACGGATTAATGGCATTGACATACAACGTGGGCCACCACGACCTCGGACCAATTCACTGCCTTTAATTTTAACAAGTCGAATTCCATGATCTTCAAGTAACTGATTCGTTATCGTGTTCCGGTCATAGACAACGACAACCCCTGGCGCAATCGCTAACGTATTGGACCCATCATTCCACTGTTCTCGAGCCGCATCAACAATATCGCCACCACCACAAGAAATTAAAGTTACTTTTTCCAATCTAAGTGCCTTTGCGAGGACATTATCCAGCTTCGTAGAATCTTGCTCATCAATTATGACCGAACCATCTCCAGCATCAACAATTGAAACCACTCTAAGTCCAGCATTAATTTCTGGGTGAATGGTGAACTTGTCATAATCAACCATCGTAAAGACTGTATCTAAATGCATAAATTTACGATTTTCTCCAATTAAAAATGCTAACACTTGCTTAAACTGCCCTTGTTCAAAAAGACGACGTGCAAGCAATTCAATTGAACGTGAATCTGTTCGTTGAGAGATTCCGACCGCAACGACCTCCGGCGATAGAACTAAAATATCTCCACCTTCAATATCCGTTTCATCATCACGGTAGTAGTAGCGTCTGACTTGGTTGGCATAGGCAGGATGGTATCTAAAAATATAATCACCGTAAATCGTCTCACGATTGCGCGTCACTTCATGCATATGGTTAATAGCAACACCATGACCAAGCAACGCAAAAGGATCTCGCGTAAAATAAAGACTTGGCATCGGATCAACTAATAATGGATAATCACTTTCAATCAAATCAGCGAGTGAGTCGTGATGTGACATATCAATCTCATTTTTTCGATAGCCTTCCATTGTCTTCAAAATCATGTCATAAGTTGACATCGATAATAAATTTTGGCGCACTTGAGCTCTGAGGGTTTCGGATACAATCCCCGATTCATCCAACCACTCATCGATAAACTGCGCTTTTACATTTGCTGCATCAATCGCTTCTGATACTAAATCTTCAAGATAGACTACCTCTACCCCTTCTTCACGTAAAACTTGAGCAAAGTAGTCATGCTCTTTTTGAGCTTCTTCTAAAAAAGGAATATCATCAAAAAGTAATCTTCCTAAATAATCCGGCATTAAATTATTGAGTTCTTTGCCTGGACGATGCAAAATTACTTTTCGAAGTTTTCCAATTTCATTAAATACATGGATCGGTTGATTGCCCATAGCTGATTCCTTTCTAAATAGCATATAAAACTTATTTTCGCTTCCATAAAATGTAAACGCTTATAATACTATTCTAATATGAATTCGAATGTAATGAAAGGCTTTTCTTAAAATAAAAGAGACTTCTCGTCAAAAAGTCTCTTCGTTGGATTTAGGATTTGTAAGATACTAGGTACTCCCAGTCTCTTGTTTTATATATATATAGACCAAAGAATACAATTAAAGCGTTCGATAACAACATCGAAATCCAAATTCCGGTTGAACCTAAAGAGGTGAAAGTACTGAACAACCAGATTAGGGGTAAGCGAATAAACCATAATCTTCCCATCGTCATAAGCATTGAATACTGCGTTTGACCACACCCTTGGAAATAACCATTAATAATCGAGAATAGCCCCATAAAGAAGATGATAAAGGCTGAAAACATTAGATACTCGATTGCCTGACTCCATAAATGATCACTACTTCCGGTTTTAATAAAAATACTGAGTAATGGAATACGAAATACTACAACTAATACAGAGGAAATCACTGACATTAAAATTACAATGACAATCGCTCGATTAAAGACTTGTTTACCTCGTTCAATTAATCCCGCTCCCATATGCTGACCAATAATTGAAGTTAAAGCTGCTCCAATCGCCATTTGAGGTTGGGTTAAGATATCGGTCACTCGGTTTACCATCGAGTAAGCTGCCAATGTATCGGTTCCATAAGTGGTGATCAACCCATTCAATACCGTAAAACCTAACGCAGAGCCACTGTAGCCTAGTGCGGATGGAATTGAAATTCGAAAGATTCGTTGGATAATTTGCAAATCAAAATGTTCTCGTTTTAATCTCAGGGGAACTTGCGAATCTTTGGTGACAACGATAATCGCTAAGCTTAATAAAACAATTTTAGAAATAACGGTTGCCCATGCTGCACCAGTAATCCCCATTCCTAAACCAGATAATCCGATTAACGGTACCCGTTCAAAGATAAAGAGTGGGTCCAGAACAATATTAATAATCGAAGAAATAATACTAATAAAAGTAATATGTTTCGTTAAACCTTGTGAATTTAACATCGCTTGATAGGCAAAATAAATAAAATCAAAAAAGATACCTAGAAAATTAATCTGCAAATAAATTAAAGACTTATTATATAGTGTTCCCTTTGCCCCCATTGCAGATAGCATCCAGGGTGCTGCAAGAAAGCCGAATATCGAAAACAAAGTAGCTAAACTTAACACAATCAGTAGCATATTACTGGCATAACGATGTGCTGTATCCATTCGTTCTGCTCCAATAAATTGTGATAATAGCGCCGTCCCTCCAACACCAACCCCCATACCGATTGCAATAAATAAAAAGTGTAAAGGCCATATAAAGGCGGTCGCTGCAAAATCTTCTGGCGATAGTTGTGCAACAAATAACCCGTCCACTAAGTTGTACATTGTCATCACAATATTATTCAACATTAAAGGGACTGAGATTGTAAATATAACTTTCGTAATCGATTCAGATAAAATAAAATTTGTTCGTTGATTTCCTTTCATTAAAAACATCACCAAATTCATTATAGATTCACTGAATGATATAACATTCATCACTCATTCATTTTACCATTATACCTGAGGCCAAAAAAATGTGTAACTTTATCTACTAAAAGAAGATAAAGTTACACGAAAGTTCATTAGTTATGTTCATGTTCATATTCATATTCCCAATGATATTGGCCTTCTAAAGTCTGTTCATCATAATGTTTCAAGACACGCACAACTTGGTTTGTTAGGAAGAAAATAGCGATTAAGTTAGGCACCGCCATTAATCCCATAAACATATCTGCTAAGTCCCACACTAAACCAGGTGTTACCAATAAACCACAGAAAATAAAGAACAGTGCGACAATTTTAAAGTTTTTAATAATAAACTTATTATTCGTTAAAAACTTCATGTTCGATTCGGCAAAGAAATACCATCCCACAATCGTTGTTAACGCAAAACAAGATAGTGAGATTGAAAGGAAACCTGCACCTAACGTACCGAATGAATTCTCAAATCCTGTTTGTGTAATTAAATTCGCAACAGAAGTCATTTCGCTAGCAGGTACAGTTAGGTCATAACTACCTGATAACATATTGACCAATACCGTTGCCATACAAATTAAGAATGTAGAAATAAATACACCAATCATCGCTACAAACCCTTGTTCTGCCGGATGCTTCGTCGTCGCTACAGCGTGTGAATGAGGTGTAGATCCCATCCCAGCTTCGTTCGAGAAGAGTCCACGTGATAGGCCGAAACGAATCGACTCTTGAACGGTTACACCTAGCACTCCCCCGCTAATTGCTTGCGGTGTAAAGGCCCCTTGGATAATATAACCGATTGCGGCTCCGAATTTATCGGCATGCATAATGATAATAAGTAGCGCTGAGAAAATATAAAGGAATGCCATTGTTGGAACTACTTTTTCAGTAAAAGCAGCAATTCGATCCATTCCACCTAACAAGATGGATGCCACAATAACAATTAATGCAATCGTTACAATCGATTTGTTAATTCCGAAAGCACTATTAATCGAATCAATAACGGAATTCGATTGAACCATTATCCCAACAACACCAAGTGCTAAAATACATAGTACCGCAAAAACTTTTGCTAAAATGCTAGATTTCAAGCCATCTTTAATGTAATAAGCTGGTCCCCCGCATAGTTCACCTTCGTCATCACGATGACGATAAACTTGCGCTAGAACCCCTTCTGCAAAAATCGTAGACATTCCGAAGAAAGCTGATAAAAGCATCCAAAAGGCTGATCCAGGTCCTCCTGCTGCAATCGCGGAGGCAACCCCAACAATATTCCCCGTTCCAACTTGTGCAGCAATCGCTGTGGCTAAAGATTGAAAGGGTGTCATACCACCAGGAGGTGCGGGCACACCATCCTTAATATCTTTAATCATCCTGCCTAACGCTGGAAATACTCGTTTAAATTGTGGGAATTTGAGACGAATCGTTAAATAGATCCCTAAACCAACTAAACCAAATAATAGAACATATTCCCACAAAATTACATTGACAATTTCAACAAACTTCAATAACCCATCCATAAATAAAATTTCCTCCTATTGTCTAAACATCCGATGTCATTTGACGCGGTGTTACGACAAATTCATAAACTAACCAAATTACTGCTGAACGAATAAATGCTGATAAGAATAATGACGTAAAATCCGTCTGAAGCAATGCACCATCCGCAAAGAAGAAACGAACTAAATATTCAATCGTATTCCCTGCAAAGTCACATAAAATTAATAAGATAATCAGTGAGTTTTCTTTCCCAGTCTTTTCGTTTCGGACTAAATATTTAAAGAACAAGCCATAACCTAAATAAAACAATAATTCCAAAGCATATAAAAGAATTAAATTAGGCGAAAATTCGTGGGTTGATAAAACCGATACGAATACTCGCATTAAAAAGACCATCACCCCTGAAACTGCGACTGTAGATAAAACATCGAGAGCTGGATTAGATAACAGTGCGACAATAACGATAACAATACCGAGTGTCACCCGTAAATAACCTGTCCCAATTTGAAGACTAAATAATGAAGCGAAGGCTGCTAGTAAGCCAATCAAATACTTATTATTCATTCTTGCACCTCCTATTTTTTTAAAATACATCGTTCATTATACCATAGAATATTAAAAATACTAATTCGCTTTCAATCATCGCTATCCTCTTGATTTCAGATAATAAAAAGAAACACCCATGTGATGACTAAACTGCCTCACATGAGTGTTACCCTTTGTTATTTTATTCGTACTGAATCAATCTAGTAACTAAGCTTCCATTGCTACAGGATAAACAGATACTTGTTTTTTGTTTTTACCTTTGCGTTCGAATTTTACAACGCCATCAATTTTAGCGAATAATGTATCATCGCCACCACGACCTACGTTATGTCCTGGGTGAATTTTTGTACCACGTTGACGGTAGATAATTGATCCACCTGTGATAACTTCTCCATCCGCTGCTTTAGCGCCAAGACGTTTGGCAATTGAGTCACGACCATTTTGAGTCGAACCTCCACCTTTTTTCGTCGCAAATAATTGAAGATTTAATTTTAACATTGTTGCACCTCCTATTGTTGGTTAACTTGATGATTATTTAGCTGAATATATTCTGGATAATTATCAGCTAAGACTTGATATGCTAAATATAAATGCTTTAGCAAAACTTGACTATCATGAGCTTGAGAACGAGTCAATTCATCAGGCAATGTTATTTTTACAAAACCTCCTTGCTGCTCATCCGCTTCCGTTTCTAGTTGATGATCTATCAACAACTGCAAAGAATTTTCAACCGAAATAATTTGACTCGATACCGCTGCACAGATTATATCTTCACCATACTCGCTATAATTAGCGTGGCCAGATACTGTAACGGATTTTATCGTCTCTTTCTCACTCTCAAATTCAATTTGAATCATTATTAAGCGTTAATCGCGTCAACTACCAGCTTAGTATAAGGTTGTCTATGACCTTTTTTAGAGCTAGAGTCTTTGCGACGACGGTATTTGAAGATTGTTACTTTCTTACCGCGACCTTGCTTTTCTACCGTAGCTTCGACTGTCGCACCTTCAACGAATGGTTTACCAACTTTAACAGAATCTCCACCAACGAAGACAACTTCATCAAAAGTAACTTTGTCTCCTTCAGCAGCGTCTAATTTTTCAACAAAAATTGTTTGACCTACTTCTACTTTCAGTTGCTTACCACCTGTTTTAATAATTGCGTACATTTAAGCACCTCCTATATTATTTTAAGGATAGATATCCTACACCGATACTCGCCATGTAAAGTGATTGCTGCCAATTCTTAAACTTTACCTGAGCGGTTGCAGTTGGGTGCACAAATACAACAGACAAATATTAACAAAATTATTCACTCTTGTCAAATCATAAATAACTTAATTGAGTGTCTGAGAGACTCGATATAATGTTAAAAGAAACTCATGATCTTTTAATTTCTAATTTACTTTAAAAAAAATAGTGCTATAATGAAATCATATAAGTATGCGCTATCATATTTATAAAAAAATATTGGAAAGGAGATCTGGCTTTAGTTGAAATATCTGAATAATTTTGAAAATAAGGAGGCTATTTAAATGGATAATTTTGTTCAGACGATAGATCCCATAGTTAAAGCAATCAATAAACAACTATGGGGATGGCCGATGATGATCATATTAATCGGTTTTGGGTTATTATCGACATTATACTTAGGTTTCCCGCAATTTAAAAAATCTAAATTAGGTTGGGATAACAGTTTTGGTCAAATTTTTAAGCGTGACAAGAGTAACAAAGAGGGTTCAATGTCTTCTTTCCAATCATTAGCAACTGCCGTAGCTGCACAGGTCGGTACGGGGAACATTGGTGGGGTTGCTGGAGCGATCCTTACTGGGGGACCTGGAGCGATCTTCTGGATGTGGATTACTGCGCTTGTTGGTATGGGAACGATTTTCGTCGAAGCATTACTTGCTCAAAAATACCGTCAAACACGCAATGGTGAACTCGTTGCAGGACCTGCTTTCTACTTAAGTCAAGGTCTTAAAAATCATAACTTAGGTGGTTTTGGTAAGTTCTTAGCGGGTGCTTTCTCAGTTTTAATTATCGTGGCGCTTGGATTTATCGGGAATATGACCCAATCGAACTCCATTGCCAGTGTAATGACTGAAGCATTCAATATTCCACACTTACCAATCGGAATCGCATTAGCCGTCGCTTCGGCATTAATCTTTATCGGTGGGATGAGTCGAATTGGTAAATTCGCTGAATTAGTCGTACCTATTATGGCATTTATTTACTTTATTGCAGCAATTGTAATTATTGTTACTTATTCAAGTCATCTTGTCCCAACATTGAAATTAATTTTTGAAGAAGCCTTCAAAACCGAAGCGGTTGTAGGTGGGGTTGCTGGTTACTCCATTCGTACTGCAATTCGTTACGGGGTTGCTCGTGGGCTCTTCTCTAACGAAGCAGGGATGGGTTCAACACCAAACTCACATGGTGTAGCCGACGTTCCACACCCTGTTGTCCAAGGTTCTGTTGCGATGATTGGAGTATTTATTGATACGATGGTTGTATGTACTGCAACTGCTTTAATTATTTTAGTAACAGAATCATATAAAGTTGAAGGTATTGCTGGGGCACAAATTACAATGCAAGCGTTTAACACCGCAATCCCTGGTATCGGTGGTAAATTCTTAGCCATCGCCTTGCTCTTCTTCGCTTTCACAACGGTAATTGGATGGTACTACTTCGGAGAAGCGAATATTAAGTACTTATTCAAATCACCGATTGCTGTTCGTATCTATCAAATTTTAGTATTTGGATTTATTATTATTGGAACAGTGTTAGAAATTGGATTTGTTTGGGAGTTAGCCGACTTGTTCAACGGGCTGATGGTTATCCCGAATATTATTGGTCTCTATATCTTAGTTAAGGAAGCGAAAAAACTTACCGAAGACTACGATTACCAGATCAAAAATGGCGAAGCGCTTCACTATCATTACCAATACGAATCGCTTCATTAGTTCGATGCAATATAAAAGGATTAACTTCCAGTGGAAGTTAATCCTTTTTGTGTTTAAAAAATTAAATAGTCTTCATAACCTAACTGCCTTAATACCCACTTAGTCGGATAATATAATACAATAATCAGCACAATATTAAAGATAAATGTTGGAGCCAATCGACTGGCCAGGAATGTATTGATTCCGATCGTAGTATAGCCAAACTTGAGATAGAACAAATAGACAATTAAGTCTAATAGAGCAAACGAAATGACAAAGAATGAAGCTAAAATCCAACTATTTTTAGGGAAATATTTTTTCGTATGGACGACGGAATAAGCAATGATAAAATATATTGCGGCATATAACCCTAAAATCATTGTATTATACGAATCGTAAAATAATCCGAAAATAAAACTATACAGCAAGATATTGCTATCTCGAAAATAAAACGCAAAAACAATGATAAAGTATAGCGTAATATGCGGAATAATGATCTGACCTGGACTGATAAAGGCTTTTGGAAAAATAGCCGGTAGGACCGCATCAATAATCGTTGTCAAAAATAATATAAGTGGAATCGTCCACTTTAGACGATGCCAGCGATTAAATTTCATCAAGATTCATTCCGCCCTTCTCGGCGAATAACGGTCACAAAACGAATATCCGTCATTTCACCAGCCGGAATCACTTCGACAACTTGAAAGAGCCCATACTCATCCATATAAGTCTCCGCTACTTTCCCAATCAATAAACGACTTGGAATCACACCACCCAGACCAGATGTAATCACCATATCCCCCGGCATAATTTCTGCAGATGGATCAACCTGTGTCATTAAGTAATGTCCGTTCCGGCGATTATAACTACTAATAACCCCATTCGCTGAGGACTCCCCTTGGGTTTGAACACGTGCTGCTACCATGCTATTGTTCTGTTGTTGTGTTGTCAATAATTCAACTTTAGAACTGGTTGGATTCACCTCAACAATTCGTCCGATAAGACCATTCCCTGCCATCACTGCCATATCCTTAGTGATGCCATCATTTTGTCCTAAGTTAATCGTCAATGTTTCCATCCATTGGTCTGGATTTCGTGAAATAACGGTGCCATGAATAATATCATAATTTCCTAGAACTTCAGTTAATTTTAATTCCTGACGCATCTTCTCATTTTCAGTTTCTAAATCAACCACTTTCACTTGAAGCTCATCAATTTCATCAATTTTCAACTTCAAACGTTGATTTTCTTCGTGAGTATTAATTAAATTATCGATTGAATCGACAAAACGCACTACGCCATTGACTGGATTTGAAAAGACTCGTCCTACCCAAGCCCCTGTTTCATTAAAGGCACTTGATATAACATTACTTGTACCGTTGGTTATGGAGTAAAATAGTAACGCGATAACCACGATACTTCCAATCAAGGCTCCAATTATTTTTTTATTATTTAACATTTTATTCATCCTTATATATTGTAATCTCAAATTATCCCTGTTTGCTCATTGAGGTCATATTTTTAATCAATTGTCCCGCCCCCATCGCAACAGCATCTAACGGTGAATCTGTTATATTTACCGGAATTTTTAACACTTCTTCAATTCTTTCACCAAGACGTGGGAGTAAAGCGCCGCCTCCCGTTAAGGTAATACCATTAGATAAGATGTCAACGGATAATTCAACATCCACTAATTCTAAAACTTTTTGAATCGCTGTAATAATCTCTAAAATTAAAGGATCAATGGATTCTAAGATAAATTGCTTCGTAATCGCTTGTTCAGTTGGCAATTGTGTCACAATATGACGTCCTTGAACTTTTTCAGAAATTTCTCTCTCGTCATCAAACACGATTGCGCTAGCTAATTTGATTTTTAATGCCTCAGCATCTTCTGGCGAAACTTTAATTTGATAATGTTGACGGATTGCCATCCGAATGGCATCATCAAATTGATTGCCAGCTATTTTGAGCATCTGTGATTTTATAATGTGTTGATATGATAAAATCGCAATATCGGTCGTACCTCCGCCAATATCACAAATTAATTGTCCTTCAGCTGCTTCTATATTTAACTTTGCACCTAGTGCTGCAGCATAGGGTTCTTCAATAATCATCGCACGAGTGATTCCCAAACCTTTGATCGTATCAGTTAAAGCTTTATGTTCTAATTTAGTAATGTTGCTAGGCACACAGATAACAACATCAGGATTAGACAATTTTCGGATCAAAGCTTTACGAATAAAAAATGCGAGCATTTCTTTAGTATAATTCAAATGGGCAATAACACCATTCACTAAGGGAGATATCACTTCACAATGTTCTGGAAGATGTCCAATCATTGCTGCGGCTTCTTTTCCAAAGGCAATTATTTGATTCGTCTGATGATCTACTACGACTAATGAGGGCTCTCTTAGCGCGACTCCGCGATCTTCAATATAAATTACAGTATTTACGGTGCCCAAATCAATACCTAGGCGCTGTCGATTGAATATCATTACGTCATCCCTCCGTGCTGTAGTAATACTTCAACCATTATAGCAAACTCAACAAATGAAAACTACTATCCTTGTTTTGTTTAATAAAAAATTAAAAACCTACTAAAAATAGTAGGTTTGATGTGAACCCCAAAAGTTGGAGTTTTATTTAAGCGGCTAATTGAGCGGTATGTTTTCGGTATTCAACTGGACACATACCGTTCAATTTTTCTTTTATTCGCTGGTTATTATAATAGTTAATATATTTATTTATCTTTTGTTTTAATTGTTCATAAGTCATTAAAGGTTCACCATAATACATTTCTTGTTTTAAAATTCCAAAAAAGTTTTCCATCGGTGAGTTATCCAGACAATTTCCCTTTCGAGACATACTTTGAAAAATTTTGTTTTCCTTCAAAGTGTTAACCCACTGTCTGTGTTGATACTGCCAACCTTGATCGCTATGAATGGTGGTTCGATATACAGCGTCTCTTTCAATTATACGTATCGTTTCCTTTAAAGGTTTTATCACAAAATCTAAGGTCGGGTGAGCGCTGATATTCCAAGTAATGATCTCTGAATTAAACAAATCCATCATCGGGCTTAAATAAAGTTTCTTCCCATCGATTGTATTAAATTCTGTCACATCAGTAACAATTTTTTGAAGCGGATATTTCGCATTAAAACGACGTTTTAAACGATTTGGTGCGGTCTTACCAATCTTTCCTTTATAAGAATTATACCTACGTGATTTTCTCCAGAACTTCGTGCATTTTAAGCCTAATTTTTTCATTAATCGTTGAACTTTCTTATGATTAATTTTTTCATCCAATCGCTTCTTTAATTCAACAGTTATTCGTCGATAACCGTAAGTTTCCTGTGAATCGTTAAAAATAGTTAGAATTTCTTTTTCTAACACTTCATCCGGATTCGGCTGCTCTAAACGATTTTTGTGATAATGATAGCTACTTTCTGGTAACTCCAGAACAGTTAAGATGTCCTTTAGCTGAAATCCCTTTTCAAAAATTTCTATAGCGAATTGGGTTTGTTGGGATCTCGATGGTCTCTCAGACCCAATTCCTTTAGCTTTTTTAGGTATAAGTTTTCTATTTTTAAATAGTTTACTTCCTGACGTAAATGTTCAAGTTCCTCTTTTTCGCTAAGATTCATTTTTTGTGATTTTTTACTTAGTTTTGGCTTCTTATGCATGTTGGAAGGCCTCCCGATTGGATTATTTAACTGATTAGCCCCTCCTTCAAGATAAGCCCGCCGCCAGTTGGCGATAAGAGATGGATTGTTTAAACCAAATTTTTTGGCGGTTTCTCTGTAGGAAGCCCCAGTTTCTTGCTTATAGTGTAATACATTAAGTTTAAAATCTAAAGGATACTTTGTTTTTCCTTTGCGAGGTTTCAGGCTATTCTTCCCATAATTCTTATAGTTATTAACCCATTGTTTTGCCAGACTTTTATCAGAAATTTGATATTTATTCGCTAATGCTCTATAACCTAGTTTTCCTTCAAAATATTCTTCAACAACACGCATTTTAAATTCGTAACTATATTTTTTAGACATAAAATGACCCCCATAAAGTTAGTTTTTAACTCTAACTTTCGGGGGTCACCTCA